>NZ_CALLYO010000575.1 GCF_937858865.1 uncultured Amaricoccus sp.
CGCCTGCGGCCTCCGCCACGAGCCCGGCCTCCTCCGCGGCGTCGCCAGCCCGGCCGGGGCCGACCGCCTCACCCGTTGACGCGCGCGCTGGCCCGCAGCGGCCGTGACCGCCAGCCTCAGGCCCCGCCGATCCGGACCCGAGCCGCCACGAGAACCCCGGCAGACCGCCCCGGCCCGCGCCCGGGGAGGGTGCGCCCAACTGCCGCCCCCTGTGGACCGCCCCGCCGTCCTTGAGGTAGAACCCCCAGAGAGCCAATGGGGGGCGATAACCGTCCGATGTCAGGCGAAGTGAGGCGAGCGCCCGACGTCAGCGAGGCGACGCTCAGGATGCGAGGCTGCATCCTCGTGCTCGACGCGCAGGATCTGCGCGTCCGCATGGCGAGCGCCGCCGCGCCCGCCCTGCTCGGCTACCGCCAGGCGGAGCTCGCATCCCTCACCCTCCACGACCTCGTGCCCGCCCTCTCCGCCCCGGCATGGCAGAGGCGCGCGCGCCGGATGGCGGCGCGGGCCGCCGTCGCGACCGGCTTCCGCCGCCGGGTCCGCCGCAGGAACGGCAGCGAGTTCCCCGCCGAGATCCGCCTCCAGCTCGCCGGCGCCGACGGAACCCTCTTCGCCAGCATCGACCCCCCCTTCGGCAACCGGGACGCCCGCCCCTACGAGGCAGCACTCCTCCGCTCCGTCATCAACACCGCCCCGGACGCCATCCTCACCATCGACGTCAAGGGCCGCGTCGGCACCTTCAGCCCGGCGGCGGAGCGGATGTTCGGCTATGCCGCTTCCGAGGTGACCGGCCGGAACGTGAACATGCTGATGCCCGAGCCCTACCGCTCGCAGCACGACGGCTACCTCGCCCGCTACCTCACGACCGGCGAGAAGCGCATCATCGGCATCGGCCGCACCGTCACCGCGCGTCACAAGGACGGCCACACCTTCCCGATCGAGCTGGCGGTCGGCGAGGTGCGGGTCGCCGACAGCCACATGTTCACCGGCTTCATCCGCGACATCTCCGAGCGGGTCGCCGCCCACGAGCGCGGCGTGAAGCTGCAGCAGGAGCTCAGCCACGTCGGCCGCCTCTCGGCGATGGGCGAGGTCGCCTCGATGATCGTGCACGAGCTGAACCAGCCGCTGACCGCCATCGCCAACTTCGGTGAGGCGGCCCGGCGTCTGATCGAGTCCGGCGGCGATCCGGCCCGCGCCGCGAGCTTCATGGAGAAGGCAGTCGCCCAGGCGCACCGCGCCAGCGAGATGATCCGCCGGCTCAGGAGCTTCGTCTCGCGCGGCCCGACCGAGCGCGAGCCGATCGCCGTCAACGAGGTGGTGCGCGACGCCGCCCGCCTCGCGCTCATCGGCGCCGCCGACCAGCAGATCCACACCCGCTTCGAGCTGGCCGAAGGCCTGCCGGAAGTCACCGCCGACCGCATCCAGGTGCAGCAGGTCGTGGTCAACCTGATCCGCAACGGCATCGACGCCATGATCGAGGCCGGTGCCGGTGCCGGCACCGGCGGCGAAGAACCGCCGCTCGTCGTCGCCACCGGCCGCGCCCCCGACGGCGCCATCCTGGTCTCGGTCACCGACAGCGGCCCGGGCATCGCGCCCGAGATCGCGGGCGGCCTCTTCACCCCCTTCGTCACCACCAAGCCGACCGGCATGGGCATCGGCCTCTCGATCAGCCGCTCGATCATCGAGGCGCACGGCGGCCGCATCTGGTGCGAGCCGCGCCCGGAGGGCGGCACCCGCTTCACCTTCACCCTGCCGCTCGCCGCCTACGGGGCCGGCCCGTGAGGGTGCACCAATGAGCGCCGAGGGCCGGCTCTGCCTCGTCGACGACGACCCGAGCGTGCGCGAATCGCTCGAGGCGCTGCTCTCGGTCGCCGGGTTCGATGTCTCGGCCTACGGGTCGGCCGAGGATTTCCTCGCCGGCTTCGACCCCGAGCGCACCGCCTGCGTGCTGCTCGACGTCCGCATGCCGGGGATGGACGGGCTCGACCTGCTGGAGAGCCTCGACCGCCGCAGCGTGCCGATCGTCATCATGACCGGCCATGCCGACGTGCCGACGGCGGTGCGCGCCATGAAGGCGGGCGCGGCGGACTTCGTCGAGAAGCCCTTCACCTCCGCCCGGCTCCTTGACAGCATCAGGGGCGCGATCGCCCGCTCCACTCCCGGGCGGCCGAGCCTCGACCCCGAGCTCCGCAACCGCTTCGCCGCCCTCACCCCGCGCGAGACCGAGGTCATGCAGCAGATGGTGATCGGTCTGCCGAACAAGCTGATTGCCCACCACCTCGGCATGAGCCCGCGCACCGTCGAGATCCACCGCGGCCGCGTCATGCAGAAGACCGGCGCCGACAGCCTGTCCCACCTAGTGCGCATGGCGATCCGCGCCGGCCTCGATCCGGACGCCGGCACGCCGTAAGGAAGACTGCGGACTATCCCGCCGGCGCCCGATGGGCAATCTTGGCGGCAGCACGGCGGAGGGCCGGGATGCCGGAAGGACTTGCCTTCACGGTGCACGTGATCGACGACGACGAGGCGGTACGCGAGTCCCTCGAGGCGCTGCTCGTCGTCGCTGGCTTCGACGTCACCACCTATGCCTCGGCGGAAGCCTATCTCGAGGGCGATCCCCGCGACGGCTGCGTGCTGGTCGACGTCCACATGCCCGGCATGGGCGGCCTCGAGCTCCTGCGCCTGCTCGCCGGGCGCGAGCCGCCCGTCCCGGTCGTCGTCCTCACCGCCAGCCGCGAGACGCGCCTGCGCGAGCGCGCGCTCGGGCTCGGCGCGCGCGCCTTCCTGAGCAAGCCGGTGCCCGAGGCGATGCTTCTCGATACACTGCATGCGGTGGATAAGGGGAATCGCTTACGCTGGGCCAACCGCACATAAGTGTATCTCACGACTGCCCCTCGCCCGGCATTGGCCGTTCAGTGGACCAACGGGTGCGGCGCGAACGCCGTCCCCGGGGCGGGAGACACGACATGCAAGCTCAGGCAGCGATCGCGATGGTGGACCGGCCCCACCCGTTCCTGCGGCAAGCCAGCACCAACGCGGCCGCGTCCGGCGGGCGTGCCGCCAAGGAGCTCCGGCTCGCACGCGGCCGGGCGCTCTTCTACGAGGGCGATCGGGTCGAGCACTTCTACGAGATCCTCAGCGGCACGGTGCGCTGCTGCCGCATCATCCATGACGGCCGGCGGCAGATCTATCGCTTCGTCGGGCAGGGCGGCATGATCGGCCTCGGCTGCCAGGATCGCTACGGCTATTCCGCCGAGGCCGTCACCGACGTGGTGGCGCGCCGGCACCGCCTCGCCGATCTCGACGCCGCCATGGCCGCCGACGACGCCATGCGCCGCGGCGTCCTGCAGGCGCTCCGCGACGAACTCGCCGCCACGCGCGCCCAGATGCTGCTCCTCGGGCGCATGAGCGCCGCCGAGAAGCTCGCCTCCTTCCTCCTCGCCCTCGCCGGCGAGTCTGCCGACCCGGACGCCTGCATCGAGCTGCCGATGACCCGCAGCGACATCGCCGACTATCTCGGCCTGACGATCGAGACCGTCAGCCGCAAGCTCAACGAGCTCCGCCTCCTCGGCGTCATCTGCCTCGACACCCCGACCCGCGTCCGCATCACCGACCTCGACCGCATCGAAGCCATCGCCGAGGCCGCCTGAACAGCGGCCCCGGCTTCCATACGCCGTCGCGCCCGCCTCCCGCGCTGACTCTGGTCACGGCCGCAAATCGTATGGCCGCTTTCCAGCCCCTTTCCGGCCGCATTCCAGTCCGCCCAAGCCGCTGTTAACACGAACGGAATTCCCCTCGAGACCGATTCACTCCGCCGGGCCGCGTCAGGACTTCGGATCGTCGATCCAGGGCGTCGGCTTCGCCAGCCACCTCAAGTCCTCGATCTCCGCGATCCGCACCTGCGCCCCGTCCACCTGCACCCCGTAGGCCCGGAGCGAAGCGAACGCCCGCGACAGGTTCTCCGGCGTCATCCCCAGCCACGACGCGATCAGCCGCTTCTCGTGCGGCAACGAAAACTCGTCCCCTTCCGCCGCTTCGTGCAGCCGGATCAAGTAGTTGGCAAGCCGCTCCACCGACGACCGCAGCTTCAGGTTCTTCTCCCGCCGCACGCAGTCCCGATATCCGCTCGCCAGCTCCGCCACGATCTCGTCCGCGAACGACCGATCGTCCGCGACAACCCGCCGCACGTCCTCCGACGGAATCAACGCGATCCGGCTCCGCGACAGGGTCCGCGCCGACATCAGATATGGCTTGTCGACAACCGTCGCGGCCAGAATGAACGTCGCCAGCGGCCCCAGCGTCGACATCGTCGTCTCCCGATCGTGCCACTGCGCATAGAGCTCCACCCCGCCCTCTATCAGCACGTGAAAGAAGTCCGGAACGTCCCCCTCGCGGATCAGATCGACCGCCGGCGGGAATGTCTGCAGGTAGGCACCCCGGATCAGCGACTCGAACGCCTGATCGCCCATCGTGCGGAACAACGGGAGGTGCCGGAACTCGGCGACATCGTCAGCGCGCATCTTCCGTCCTCGCTTTGTTTGATATTTATCAAGCGCAAACCGGTCGGCGTCAAGCCTCGGCACCGCTGCCGCATGCGCGCGCCACACATCTGCAAACCGCGTGATCCAAGGAATAGCCTCACGGACTTGTTTTGAATGTCAGGCGCTTAGTCTTGACACAGATCAAATCCCCGCGGCATCCGCGCGGCCCATTGCTGTTGGCGAAGGCGCTCCGGCGATCCCGGCGCGCTGCCTTGGAGGACAGCATGCAGGGAATCGAAGGGGTGAGCCAGAGCGACCAAAGCCGAGCCCTCGCGCTCAGCACGGTGGCCTTCACCATCTGTTTCGCCGTCTGGACGATCTTCGCGATCATCGGCGTCGAGATCAAATCCGAGCTTGGCCTCACCGAGACCCAGTTCGGGTTGCTGGTCGCGACGCCGGTCCTGACTGGCTCCTTGATCCGGCTGATGCTCGGCATCTGGACCGAGCAGTACGGCGGGCGCCTCGTCTTCACCGCGCAGATGCTGCTGACCGCGCTGTCGACCTGGCTCCTGACCTACGCCGACAGCTATCCGACCTTCCTGCTCGCCGCGCTCGGCGTCGGGCTCGCCGGCGGATCCTTCGCGGTGGGCGTCGCCTACGTGTCGCGCTGGTACCCGAAGGAAAAGCAGGGCACGGCGCTCGGCATCTTCGGTGCCGGCAACGTGGGCGCCGCGGTCACCAAGTTCGGCGCGCCGCTGGTCCTCGTCGCCTACGGCTGGCAGACGGTGGCGCAGGTCTGGGCGCTCGCCCTCGTTGCCATGGCGGTGATCTTCTGGCTGTTCGCCAAGGACGACCCGCAGTTCGCCGCCCGCCGCCGCAGCGGCGAGCGTCCCCCCTCGGTGGCGGCCCAGCTCGCGCCGCTGAAGAAGCTCCAGGTCTGGCGCTTCTCGCTCTACTACTTCTTCGTCTTCGGCGCCTTCGTGGCGCTCGCGCTCTGGCTGCCGCACTACCTGGTCGACGTCTATCAGGTCGACATCCGCATGGCGGGCATGGCCGCGGCGGCATTCTCGCTTTCGGCGAGCCTCTTCCGCGCCTATGGCGGCCACCTCGCGGATCGGCACGGCGCGCGGACGGTCATGTACTGGACCTTCGGCTTCTCGATGATCCTGCTGCTGATGTTGTCCTATCCGCCGTCCGATTACGTGATCCACGGCCGCGAGGGACCGATCGTCTTCTCGACCTCGATGGGCTTCGTCCCGTTCATCCTGACGATCTTCACCCTCGGCTTCTTCATGTCGCTCGGCAAGGCGGCGGTCTACAAGCACATTCCCGTCTACTATCCCGAGCATGTCGGCGCGGTCGGCGGTCTCGTCGGCATGATCGGCGGCCTCGGCGGCTTCGTGCTGCCGATCATCTTCGGCGCGCTCCTCGACCTCACCGGCATCTACACGAGCTGCTTCGCCTTCCTCTTCCTCCTCGTCGGAATGGCGCTGACCTGGATGCACCTCGCCATCCGCAACATGGAGCGCTCCGCCCAGACGACCTCTCGCGACGCGCTGCCCGAGCTGCCCGAGTTCGCCGAGATCCACGTCCCCGGCCGCACCGTCATGCCGAGCGTGCTCGAGGACTGGCGGCCGGAGGATCCCGAGTTCTGGGAGACCACCGGCCGGCGCATCGCGCGGCGCAACCTCTGGCTCTCGATCCCGGCACTGCTGCTCGCCTTCGCCGTCTGGATGGTCTGGTCGGTCGTGGTGGCCCGCCTGCCCGCGATCGGCTTCGATTTCACCCCCGGCCAGCTCTTCTGGCTGGCGGCCCTGCCGGGCCTCTCCGGCGCCACGCTGCGCATCTTCTACAGCTTCATGGTGCCGATCTTCGGCGGGCGCCTTTGGACGACCCTCTCGACCGCCTCGCTGCTCCTGCCGGCCCTCGGCATCGGCTACGCGGTGCAGAACCCCGAGACCCCCTACCTCATCTTCCTCGTCCTGGCGCTCCTCTGCGGCTTCGGCGGCGGCAACTTCGCCTCCTCGATGGCCAACATCTCCTTCTTCTTCCCCAAGGCCGAGAAGGGCCACGCGCTCGCGCTGAACGCCGGGCTTGGCAATCTCGGCGTGTCCGTGGGGCAGTTCCTGGTCCCGCTGGTCATCACCATGGGCGTCTTCGGCGCCCTCGGCGGCCAGCCGCAGACGATGAGCGAAGGGGGCCAGCTCTGGATGCAGAACGCCGGCTTCATCTGGGTGCCCTTCATCCTCGCCGCGACCGTGGCCTGCTGGCTCGGCATGAACGACATCGCCGACGCCAAGGCCTCCTTCGCCGACCAGGCGGTGATCTTCAACCGCAAGCACAACTGGCTGATGTGCATCCTCTACACCGGCACCTTCGGCAGCTTCATCGGCTACTCCGCCGGCTTCCCGCTGCTGACCAAGCTGCAGTTCCCCGAGGTGAACGCGCTGCAGTTCGTCTTCCTCGGCCCGCTGGTCGGCGCCCTCAGCCGCGCCGGCACGGGATGGGTGTCGGACCGCTTCGGCGGCGGCCGGGTCACCTTCTGGGTCTTCGTCGGCATGATCGCCGCGGTCTTCGGGGTGATCTTCTTCCTCGGCATCGAGGGGCCCGGCGCCTTCTGGGGCTTCTTCGCCTGCTTCATGGCGCTCTTCTTCCTGACCGGCGTCGGCAACGCCTCCACCTTCCAGATGATCCCGGTCATCATGGGGCGCGAGGTGCCGCGGCTGATGCCCCAGCTGCAGGCCGACGACCTCCGCCGGCAGTCCGACCGCGAGTCGGCGGCGATCATCGCCTTCACCTCGGCGATCGCCGCCTATGGCGCCTTCTTCATCCCCAAGGCCTACGGCACGTCGATCTCGATGACCGGGGGCCCGGTGGCGGCGCTCTGGGGCTTCCTCGGCTTCTACGTGCTATGCCTCGCCATCACCTATGTCTATTATACCCGACGCGGCGGCCTGCTCTACGACATCGAGCGCCGCCTGAGCCAGCCCCAACTCGCCCCCGCGCCGGCCGAGTAAGGAGACAGCCATGAGCCATCTGCTCGACCGCCTGAACTTCCTGCAGAAGAAGAGCCTCGGCACCTTCGCGGACGGCCACGGCGAGACCACCCGCGAAAGCCGCGCCTGGGAGGAGGTCTACCGGAACCGCTGGCGCCACGACAAGATCGTGCGCTCGACGCACGGGGTGAACTGCACCGGCTCCTGCTCGTGGAAGATCTACGTCAAGAGCGGCATCGTCACCTGGGAGACCCAGCAGACCGACTATCCCCGCACCCGGCCGGACCTGCCGAACCACGAGCCGCGCGGCTGCGCCCGCGGCGCGAGTTACAGCTGGTACCTTTACTCCGCTAACCGGGTGAAGACGCCGCTCGTCCGCGCGCGCCTGCTCAAGATCTGGCGCCGGATGCGCGAGACGCTGAGCCCGGTGAAGGCCTGGGAGGCGATCCAAGCCGACCCTGCACTCAGGGCGGACTATACCCGCCTCCGCGGCAAGGGCGGCTTCGTGCGGGCGAGCTGGGACGAGGCGACCGAGATCGTCGCCGCCGCCAACGCCTACACCACCAGGCGCTACGGCCCGGATCGGGTGTTCGGCTTCTCGCCGATCCCGGCGATGTCGATGATCTCCTACGCCGCCGGCTCGCGCTACCTGAGCCTGCTCGGCGGCACCTGCATGTCCTTCTACGACTGGTACTGCGACCTGCCGCCCTCCTCGCCGCAGACCTGGGGCGAGCAGACCGACGTGCCGGAGAGTGCGGACTGGTACAACGCCGGCTTCCTGATCCTCTGGGGCTCGAACGTGCCGCAGACCCGCACCCCGGACGCCCACTTCTACACCGAGGCGCGCTACCGCGGCGCCAAGTCGGCGGTGATCTGCCCCGACTATTCCGAGGCCTCGAAGTTCGCCGACATCTGGCTCTCGCCGAAGCAGGGCACCGACTCGGCGCTCGCCATGGCGATGGGCCACGTCATCCTGCGCGAGTTCCACCTCGACCGGCAGGCCGAGTATTTCGAGGACTACGCCCGGCGCTACACCGACATGCCGATGCTGGTGCGCCTCGACGAGACGGACGGGCGCTTCGTGCCGGGTCGCATGCTGCGCGCCGCGGACTTCGCCGACGGGCTCGGCGAGGCGAACAACCCCGACTGGAAGACGGTGGCCTGGGACGAGGCCTCCGGCCGCCTCGTGGTCCCGAACGGCTCGGTCGGCTTCCGCTGGGGCGAGCAGGGTAAGTGGAACCTCGAGGAGAGGGCGGCAGCCTCCGACGTCAGCCTGCGGCTCAGCCAGATCCTCGAGGAGCACCGCGACGACGTCGTCGGCGTCGACTTCCCCTATTTCGGCGGCGCCGCCAGCGAGCATTTCGTGAAGTGCAAGCACCCGGAGGTGCTGACCCGCAACGTCCCGGTGCGGCGCATCCAGCTCAAGGACGGCGAGGCGCTCGTGGCCACCGTCTTCGACCTCTTCTGCGCCAACTACGGCCTCGACCGCGGGCTCGGCGGCGACTGGGTGACCGCCGACTACGACGCCGACGTGCCCTACACGCCGGCCTGGGCGGAGAAGATCACCGGGGTGAAGCGGCAGGCCATCGTCACCGTGGCCCGCGAGTTCGCGCTGAACGCCGAGAAGACCAGGGGCCGCTCCATGGTCATCCTCGGGGCTGGCCTGAACCACTGGTACCATATGGACATGAACTACCGCGGCATCATCAACATGTTGGTGATGTGCGGCTGCGTCGGCCAGTCGGGCGGCGGCTGGAGCCACTATGTCGGCCAGGAGAAGCTGCGCCCGCAGACCGGATGGACGGCGCTCGCCTTCGCCCTCGACTGGGCCCGCCCGCCCAGGCACATGAACTCGACCAGCGCCTGGTACGCCCATACCGACCAGTGGCGCTACGAGACGCTGACCGCCAGGGAGATCCTCAGCCCGACCGCGCCCGCGGGAGACTGGGACGCGAGCATCATCGACTTCAACATCCGCGCCGAGCGCATGGGCTGGCTGCCCTCCGCGCCGCAGCTCAAGACCAACCCGCTCGAGGTCGGGCGGGCGGTGAAGGCGGCCGGCATCGAGGCGCGCGACCATGTTGCCGAGGCGCTCAAGGCCGGCAGCCTCGAGCTGTCCTGCGAAGACCCGGACGCGCCGGAGAACTGGCCGCGTAACCTCTTCGTCTGGCGCTCGAACCTGCTCGGCTCGTCCGGCAAGGGGCACGAGTATTTCCTCAAGCACCTGCTCGGCACCGAGCACGGCGTGCTCGGCAAGGATCTCGGCGACGAGGGCCGGGTGCGGTCCAAGGAGGCCCGCTGGCACGAGACGGCGCCCGAGGGCAAGCTCGACCTCCTCGTCACCCTCGACTTCCGCATGTCGACGACGGCGGTCTATTCCGACATCGTGCTGCCGACCGCGTCCTGGTACGAGAAGGACGACCTCAACACCTCGGACATGCATCCCTTCATCCACCCGCTGCAGGCGGCGGTGGATCCGGCCTACGAGAGCCGCTCGGACTGGGAGATCTTCAAGTCCATCGCACGCAAGTTCTCCGAGGTGGCGCCCGAGGTGCTCGGGGTCGAGACCGACATCGTCGCCGTGCCGATCCTGCACGACAGCCCGGCCGAGATCGCCCAGCCGGACGTGCTCGACTGGAAGCGCGGCGAGTGCGAGCTCGTCCCCGGCAGGACCGCGCCGAACTTCGTCGCCGTCGAGCGCGACTATCCGAACCTCTACAAGCGCTTCACCGCGCTTGGCCCGCTGATGGAGAGGATCGGCAACGGCGGCAAGGGCATCTCCTGGGACACCAAGGACGAGGTGCATCACCTGCGCGACCTCAACGAGCCGGTCACCGAGGAGGGGCCGACCAAGGGAATGGCGCGCATCGAGACGGCGATCGACGCCGCCGAGGTGATCCTGATGCTCGCCCCCGAGACCAACGGCGAGGTCGCCGTGAAGGCCTGGCAGGCGCTCGGCAAGGCCACCGGCCGCGACCATACCCATCTCGCCGAGGTCAAGGAGGACGAGAAGATCCGCTTCCGCGACATCGCCGCCCAGCCGCGCAAGATCATCTC
>NZ_CALLYO010000576.1 GCF_937858865.1 uncultured Amaricoccus sp.
GGTCGCCGATCGTCTGCAGCGGATTGAGCGCGGTCATCGGCTCCTGGAAGATCATGCCGATGTCGCGGCCGCGCAGCCGGCACATCGCAGCCTCGGACCGGGCGAGAAGGTTCTCCCCGGCGAAGCCGATGCTGCCGGTCAGGACGGCACCCGGCGGCAGGAGCTGCATCACCGAGAGCGCGGTCATCGACTTCCCCGAGCCGCTCTCGCCGATCACGCCGAGGACCCTGCCGGCGTCGACCGCCATCGAGACCCCGCTCAGGATCGGGCGGCCGTGGATGGCGAGCGAGAGCGCCTCGATCGAGAGGAGGCTCATGCCTCGCGCACCCAGAGGAAGAGGCCGGCCGCGTCCGCCGCGGCCACGGCGGCGGCGCGGTTGAGGATCATCACCCCGCCCGCCTCGACCGCCACGCCGGCGAGGCCCGCGGCGGCGGCGCGCTCGAGGGTGCCCGGGCCGATCGCCGGCAGGTCCATGCGGCGGTCCTGGCCGGGCTTGGCCGCCTTGTAGAGGACGCCGCGGGCGCCGGCCGGGCGGACCGGGCCGGCGGTGCGGGCGACGAAGTCGAGCATGACGTCGGTGCCCTGGATCGACTCGAGCCCGAGGCAGATGCCGCCGGCCACCACCGCCCCCTGGCCGACGTCGACCGCCCCGAGCGCAGCGACGATCACGGCAGCGCGGGCCGCGTCGCGCCGGTCGGCGTCGGAGGGCTGGACGCGGCCGAGGACACTCGGGGGCGCGAGGAGGTCGGTCAGGATCTCGTGCGGGGCGCGGACGCGGAAGCCCTCGGCCTCGAAGATGCCGGCGACCATACGAAGCGTGGAATCGTCCCCCGCCGCCAGCCCGCGGACGACGCGCGGGGCGAGGCGGAGCATGGTGAGGTCGAAGCCGAGCGGCCGGAGCTTCGGCCGCACGATGCCGCCGGCGAAGGTCACCTGGCCGCAGCCGGCGGCGCGGAGATCGGCGAAGAGCCGGCCGGGCTTCTCGAACTGGCCGTGGATCGCCGGGTGCGCGTCGGCCCAGTCGAGCGTCAGGTCGCCGAGGAGGACCACCCGGTAGGGCAGGCCGCGGCGGGCGCAGTCCTCGGCGATGAGGCGCGGCAGGTCGCCCCGCCCGGCGACGATGGCGATGCCTTCGGCCGGCACCGCGGCGTCAGTCCGCCGGCATGGTGAAGGAGCGCGCGCTCTCCGACGTGACGAAGGCCGCCACCTCCTCGACCAGCGGATTGCCCGCATGCTTCCCGGCCACCCGCCGCACCCGCTCCTGCAGGCTGCCTTCGGCGGCCCCCTCGCTGCCGAACATCTCGCCGTAGGCGGCGCGCAGGCCGTGGATGTCGGCGCGCCCGGCGCCGCGCCGCTTCAGCCCGACGAGGTTGAGGCCGGCGAGGTGCGCCCGCTCGCCGACGACCGAGCCGTAGGGGATCACGTCGGCGACGACGCCGGCCATTCCGCCGATCATCGCGCCGCGCCCGAGGCGGACGAACTGGTGCACCGCCGAGAGGCCGCCGAGGATCACGTTGTCCTCGATGACGACGTGGCCGCCCAGGGTGGCGTTGTTGGCCATGATGACGTGGCTGCCGATGATGCAGTCGTGCGCCACGTGCGTCGCCACCATGAAGAGGTTGTCGTCGCCGACCCGGGTCACGCTGCCGCCGGCCTCGGTGCCGGGGTTCATCGTGACATGCTCGCGGATGCGGTTCCGCGCCCCGATCAGCAGCTCGACCGGCTCGCCGTGGAACTTCAGGTCCTGCGGGATGTGGCCGATCGAGGCGAAGGGGAAGATCTGCGTGTCCTCGCCGATCCGGGTGCGGCCGGCGACCGCGACGTGGCTGTGCAGGACGACGCGCGGCCCGAGCACCACCTCGGGGCCGACGACGCAATAGGGGCCGATGCGGCAGCCGGGGCCGATCCCGGCGCCCGGCTCGACGATCGCGGTCGGATGCAGCTCGGCGGTGGGGTCGATGCCCATGCCCTCAGCCTTTCGCGCTGGCCTCTTCCTGGGTCAGGATCATCGCCGCGAACTCGGCCTCGGCGCAGAGCGTGTCGCCGACGCGGGCCTCGCCGCGGAACTTCCAGATCTTGCCGCGCCCGCGGATCACCGTCACGTGCAGCTCCAGCATGTCGCCGGGGCCGACCGGGTTGCGGAACTTCGCGGTGTCGATGCTCATGAAGTAGACGAGCAGATCCTGGTCGATCACCCCGAGCGTCTCGACGACGAGGACGGCGGAGGTCTGCGCCATCGCCTCGATGATGAGAACGCCGGGCATCACCGGGATGACCGGGAAATGCCCCTCGAAGTGCGGCTCGTTCACGGTGACCGCCTTGAGGCCGACCGCGTAGCGGTTGAGCTCGATGTTCACCACCCGGTCGATCAGCAGGAACGGATAGCGGTGCGGGATCATCCGCTTGATCCTGACGATGTCGGCCTGCGGCAGGTTCGCGTCGATCGCCAGCGCCATCAGTCTCCTCCGTCGGTCTTCTCGCCCGGCGTCGGCGCGTCCGGGGGCACGGGTTCCGCCCCGCGGGCGTCGATCTCGGCGATCACCGCCGCGGTGATGTTGAGCGACTGGTCGGCCAGGAGCACGCTCGTCTCGTCGAAGATCGCCTTGGCCTGGTAGCGGTCCATCAGCGTCACCAGGATCGGTGCGATGCGAGCGTAGAACTGTCGGCGGCGCTGGTCAAACTCCTGCGCCAGTGCGCCCGCGCGCTCGTCCTGCTTGCGTCGCGCCTCGACCACACGCGCGTCGAAGGCGTCCGACAGCCGGCGGAACTGCTCGGCGGGAAGCGTCGGGCGCTGCTCGGTGAGCTGGCGCTCCTCGGCCTCGAAGGAGGCGTCGAGCGCGCGCGCCTCGGCGCGGAGCTGGTCGCGCTGGCGCTCCTCCTCGGCGAGGATCTCCTGGCCGGCCTTCGATCCGGTCAGGAGCCGCTCCTGGTTGATGATGAGGAAGGGCGATCCCACCACCACCTGCGCCGATGCCGGAGCGGCAAGGGCCAAAGCCAGAGCGAGCGCAAGCCGCGCGGTCCGGCCGCCGGCCATGGGTCAGAACCGGGTCTGGATGGTGAAGCGGAACCGCTCGAGGAGGTCGTAGTCCTCGTACTGCAGGGGGATCGCGTAGTTGAAGCGCAAGGGCGCGAGCGGCGTCTCGACGAAGAGGCTGACGCCGACCGAGGAGCGGATGTGGAAGCCGTCGTCGACCTCGCCCATGCTGCCGTCGGTCTCGTCGAGCTTCCAGAGCGAGCCGATGTCGGCGAACATGCCGCCGTGGATGCCGTACTCCTGCGGCAGGCCGAGCGGGAAGCTCGCGTCGAGCCGGAGCACGCCGTAGTAGTTGCCGCCGAGCGCGTCGTCGACGTCGACGTCCTGCTGCGGCACCGTGCAGTCCGGCACGTCGCAGAAGTCGCGCGGCCCGAGGCCGTTGCGGGCGAAGCCGCGGAAGCTGTCGCCGCCGGTGTTGAACCGGTCGGTGATGCGCGTCCCGTCCTGGCTGAAGATCGCCCCGCCCTCGAGCTCGGCCGAGAGGACGAGCTCCTCCTCGAAGAAGCTGGTGTAGGCGCGCGCCCGCGCCTGGCTCTTCGAGTAGCGGCTGTCGCCGCCGAGGCCGGCGAACTCCTGGTTGAGGGTAAGGATGAAGCCGGCGGTCGGGTCGACGACGGAGTTGCGCCGGTCGTAGGCGTAGGTCGCGCCGATCAGCGAGGTGATGAGCGCGCCTTCCTCGTTCTGGATGATGCGCGAGGTGTCCTCCTGGACGTCGTAGATGTCGTCCTTGGAGATCTGGTAGCGCAGCGTCAGCCGGCCGTTCTCGCTGAGCGGGAAGCCGATGCGCGGCTGGAAGCCGATGTTGCGGGTCTGGAACGACAGCTCGTCGAAGTTGCGGTTGCGATAGTAGATGTTGAACCCGGCGAGCAGGTCGCGGTCGAAGAGCGCGGGCTCGGTAAAGCCGAACTCGGTGTTGGCGAACTGGCTGCTGCCGGAGACCGTGGCCGAGACGGTCTGGCCGCGGCCGAGGAAGTTGCGCTCGGTCAGGCTGATCTGGGCGGTCAGGCCCTCGCTCGAGGAGAAGGCGCCGCCGAGCGTCAGGCTGCCCGTCGGCTGCTCCTCGACCGCCACCTCGACCAGCGCCTGGTCGGAGGCGGTGCCGGGGCGCACGTTGACGTTCGCGGTCTTGAAGAAGCCGAGGCCGCGGATGCGGTCCTCGGCGTCGCGGATCTCGCGGGAGTTGAAGGCGTCACCCTCGACGATGTGGAACTGGCGGCGGACCACCCGGTCGAGGGTGCGGGTGTTGCCGGTGATGTCGATGCGCTCGACGAAGACCCGCTGGCCCTCGACGATCTCGAAGTTGATGTCGACGGTGCGGTTGGCGTTCTTCGTCACCCGCGGGCGGATCTCGACGAAGGCGTAGCCGGCCTGGCCCGCCTGGTAGCTCATGCGCTGGACCACCCGGTCGACCAGCTTGACGTTGTAGACGCCGCGGTTCGCCACCGGGGCGAGCAGCGGCTGGAAGTCGGTGGCCGGCAGGCCCGGGATCTGCGAGCTGACCGAGACGTTGCCGAAACTGTACTGCTGGCCCTCGGAGATGGTGAAGGCGAGGAAGAAGCCGGTGCGCTCGCGGACCATCTCGGCGGTCGCCGACAGGATCTGCACGTCGATGTAGCCGCGCTCGAGGTAGAACTGGCGCAGCAGCTCCTTGTCGAGCTCGAGCTTGTCGGCGTCGTAGGTGTTGCCGCCGAAGGCGAAGCTCAGCCAGCTCGTCTGGTTGGTCTGGATGACGCGCCGCAGCCGGCGGTCGGAGAAGGCGCGGTTGCCGCTGAAGCTGATCCGCTCGACGCCGGTGCGGCGCCCCTCGGAGATCTCGAAGACCAGATCGACCCGGTTCTCGGAGCGGCGGATGATGACGGGCGTGACCGTCGCCGCATAGCGTCCGGCGGCGCGATAGGCCTCGATGATCCGCTGCGCGTCGGCCTCCGCCGCCGGCACGGAGTAGGCGAGCCGCGGGCGGAGCTGGACGACCTGGCCGAGCTCGTCGTCGTCGAGGCTCTCGTTGCCCTCGAAGGCGATCTGGTTGATGGTCGGGTTTTCCCTGACCGTGATGACCAGCCGCCCGGCCTCGGGCATCACGGTCGCATCCTCGAAGAGGCCGGTGTCGAAGAGGTTCCTGACCGCGAGGTTCAACTGCTCGGGCGTCACCGGCTGGCCCGGCTCTATGCCCGCGTAGGCGCGGATCGAGTCCGCCTCGATCCTCTGATTGCCGGCCACGTCGATGCGGCTGAAGACCGCCGTGCCCTGCGCCAGCGCGATCGAGACCGGCAGGACGAGGACCAGAACGGCCAAGAGAAGGAAGAGACGGGCCCCGCCCCGTTTCCGCTGCCGCTGCCCCATCGGCGTACTGCCCTCTGCTCGCGGGCGGTTCGCCGCCCTGTTCTCAACTCACCATTCGCATGATGTCGTTGTAGGTAGCGAATACCATCAACAGGAGGATCAAGCCAAGACCAATCGACATGGCGACCTGCATGACCGCCGGGCTGGGCGGCCGGCCGCGGACCGCCTCGATCAGGAAGGCGACGAAATGCCCGCCGTCGAGGATCGGCACCGGGAAGAGGTTGAGCAGCCCGATCGCCGTCGAGATGACTGCGATCAGCGCGATGAAGCTGGTCAGCCCCTGCGCCGCGGTCTGGCCCGAGATCTGCGCGATGCCGAGCGGCCCCTGCAGGTTATCCGCGCCGATCGCGCCGCTCAGGATGCTGCGGATGCCGTTCAGCGACTGGGTGATGACCGCCCAGGTCCGCTCGACGCCGAAGCCGATCGCGGTCAGCGGGCCCGGCGTCACCGTCGCCGGGCGGTAGAGCGGCGCGCCGGCCACGCCGATCATCACCCGCCGCTCGAAGCCGCCCTGGCCGTCGTCGGTGTCGCGCTCCTGCGGCGTGATGGCGAGCTCGAGCGTCCTGCCGTCGCGCCAGACCTCGAGCGGGATGCTGCGCCCGCCCGAGGCGAGCACCACCGAGCGCAGCCCCTCGAACGAGGCGAGCGGCTTGCCGTCGGCCGCGACGATCACGTCGCCGGCCCGCAGCCCGGCGGCGCTGGCGGGCGAGAGCGGCTCGACCCCCTGCACCTTGGGCGGCAGCGGATAGGGCACGCTCAGCGTGAGCGGCTGGCCGGCACGGTCGACCCTGACCTCGATCGGCCCCGGCGCCGGCATGTCGAGCGCGTGGCGGTAGAGATCCTCGAGGCTCGCCGCCTCGGTGCCGCCCACCGCGAGCAGCACGTCCCCGGGCCTGAGCGGCTGCTCCACGCCGGGCAGCGGCTCGATCTCGCCCACCGTGGGGCGGTCGGTCGGCACGCCCTGCCAGAAGGCCATGCCGGCGAAGACGACGATGGTGAGCAGGAAGTTGAAGGCCGGCCCCGCCAGCACCGTCAGCATCCGCCGCCCGACGCTGGCGCCATGGAAGCTCGCGCGGCGCTCGGCCGGGTCCATCCGCGCCAGCGCGTCGGGGTCGCTGCGGCTCGCGCCGTCGCTGTCGCCCTTGAACTTGACGTAGCCGCCGAGCGGCAGCGCGGCGACTTGCCAGAGCGTGCCGCGCCGGTCGGTGCGCGACCAGACGACCGGGCCGAAGCCGATCGAGAAGACCTCGGATCTGATCCCGCACCAGCGGGCCACGATGTAGTGGCCGTATTCGTGCACGAAGACGACGATGCCGAGCACCACCACGAAGGGCAGCACGGTGGAGAGGAAGCCTCCGAAGAAGGGAATGTTCGCGATCACGTCCATCGGCATCATGCTCCGCGGAGGCCTTCGACCCGCTGCCCGCTCAGGCGGCGGGCGGCGGCGTCGAGTGCCAGCACCGTTTCGAGATCGTAGCCGGCGCCACGCGCCGCGGCTTCCGGCCCGAGCTCGCCCAGTACATGTTCAACGATGACCGCCATATCAAGGAACCCGACCTTCCCGGCGAGGAAGGCGTCGAGCGCCGCCTCCTTCGCCGCATTGAACACCGCGCCGGCGAGCCCGCCCATCGCCAGCACCTCGCCGGCGAGGCGCAGCGCCGGAAAGCGCTCCGGGTCGGCCGGCGCGAAGTCGAGCCGCCCGATGGCGGCGAAGTCGAGCCGCCGCACCGGCAGCTGGCGCCTTTCCGGCCAGTTGAGCGCGAAGCCGATCGGACCGCGCATGTCCGAAGGGCCGAGCTGGGCGATGACCGAGCCGTCGCGGAACCCCACCATGGAATGCACGATCGACTGCGGATGCACCAGTACCTCGATGCTCTCGGGGTTAACGCCGAAGAGCTCATGCGCCTCGACCACCTCGAGCGCCTTGTTGAACATGCTGGCGCTGTCGATCGAGATCCGCTCGCCCATGTCCCAGTTCGGATGCGCCCGCGCCTCGGCCGGGGTGACCTTCGCCATCTGCTCGCGCGGCCAGTCGCGGAACGGGCCGCCAGAGGCGGTGAGGATGATCCGCTCTACGTCCTCGACCCGCTCGCCCATCAGCGCCTGGAAGATGGCGCTATGCTCGCTGTCGACCGGGATGAGCTTGGTGCCGTGCGCTGCGCAGGTCCGCCTGACCAACTCGCCGGCACAGACCATGCTCTCCTTGTTGGCGAGCGCGAGCACGCCCCCGTGCCGCGCCAGGCGCAGCCCCGGCGCGAGCCCCGCCGCCCCGACGATGGCCGACATCGCCCAGTCGACCGGCTCGGAGGCCGCCGCCAGCAGCGCCTCCGGCCCGGCCGCCGCCGCGATCCCGCTCGGCTTCAGCGCCCGCTCGAGCTCGGCCAGGCGGTCGGGGTCGGCGGTCACCGCCACCTCCGCCTCGAGCCGCATCGCCTGCCGGGCGAGGAGCTCGATGTTGCCCGCCCCGGTCAGCGCGACGACCTCGAAATGCTCCGCGCCGCCGGCGGCGTCGATCAGCTCGACCGTCTGCTGGCCGACCGAGCCGGTCGACCCGAAGATGCTGATCCGCCGCCGCGCCATCTCAGCTCCCGTAGGTGCCGATGCCCAGGGAATCGGCGATGGCGAAGAACCAGACCCCGCCCATCACCCCGTCGAGCCGGTCCATGACCCCGCCGTGGCCGGGGATGAGACGGCTCGCGTCCTTCACCCCGAACCGCCGCTTCACCGCCGACTCGAGCAGGTCGCCGAACTGCGAGCAGACGGCGATGCCGAGGCTGAGGGTCCCGATGCGGAGCGGATGCCAGCCGACGACGAGCCAGGCGAAGAAGCAGCCGACGAGGCCGGCGGCGGCCAGCCCGCCGATGGCGCCCGACCAGGTCTTGCCCGGGCTGACCGCCGGCCAGAGCTTGGCGCCGCCGACCCGCCGGCCGACGAAATAGGCGCCGACGTCGGCCGCCACCACCACCACCACCAGCCAGAGGATGAGGAGCACCCCCTCGGGCTCGCGGTCGCGGAAGACGAGGAGCGCGCCCATCGCCGCGGTCATGTAGACGAAGCCAGCCGTGAGCCAGCCCGACCAGGGCCGCCCGGCCAGCGCGACCAGCCCGGCGGCGACGACGAGGCAGGGCAGCCCGACGGGCGGGCCCCAGATCGCGGTAGCGACGAGCGACAGCACGCCAGCCACGCAGGGGACGAGGAGGCTCGGGACGGCGATCGCCTCCGAGCCGGTCACCATGCGGTGGTACTCCCAGAGCATCAGGACCAGCACCAGCGCCAGGAACCCCGCCGCCCAGGCGCCGCCGGCCCAGAGCTGCACGAGGGCGATGGCGGCCAGGACCAGCCCCGAGGCCAGCCGCAGCCCCAGGTCGGCGAAGCGCACCGGCCGGGGCGCGGCCCCTGTCATCGCGGGCCCGTCATCGTAAGCCCGTCATCGTAAGCCGGTCATCGGGCGACCGCGCCGAAGCGCCGCTCGCGGCGGCCGAAGCCCTGCACCTGCGCGGCGAACATCTCGGCCGTGAAGTCCGGCCAGCGGGTGTCGACGAAGGCGAACTCGGAATAGGCCGACTGCCAGGGCAGGAAGCCCGAGACGCGATACTCGCCCGAGGTCCTGAGGATGAGATCGGGGTCGGGGATGCCGGCGGTGTCGAGATGCGCCTCGATCGTCTGCGGCCCGATGTCGTCGGCGCGGAGCTTGCCCGTGCGCACCGCCTCCGCCACCCGGCGCGTCGCGCGCAGGATCTCGTCCCGCCCGCCATAGTTGATCGCGACCGTCAGGTGCAGCCGGTCGTTCTCAGCCGTCTGCGCCTCGAGCCCGCCCATCAGCGCCTGCAGGTCGTGCGCCAGCCGCTCGCGCCCACCGATGAAGCGCACGCGCACGCCCTCGGCCACCAGCCGCGCCCCCTCCTTCTTGATGTAGCGCCGGAAGAGCCGCATCAGCCCGAGCACCTCGGTCTCCGGCCGGTTCCAGTTCTCGGTCGAGAAGGCGAACAGCGTCAGGTAGCTGATCCCGAGATCGGGACAGCTCTCGACGATCTCGCGCACGCGGTCGGCGCCGCGCTTGTGACCGGCGATCCGCGGCAGCCCGCGGCTCGTCGCCCAGCGGCCGTTGCCGTCCATGATGATCGCCACATGGGCCGGACCGGGCACCCGCATCGCCTGCTCGTTCAAGTACATCGTCAACTCTCTACCCTCGCGCCCGATACAAACGTCGCCGCGGGCTCCGGCGTCAGACCTGCATGATCTCGTCTTGCTTGGCACTCAGCGCCGCGTCGATCTTCCTGATCGCGGCGTCGGTCAGCTCCTGGATCTCGTCGTGCCAGAGCTTCTCGTCGTCCTCGGACATCCCCGCGGCCTTGGCGCGCTTCAGATGGTCCATGCCGTCGCGGCGCACGTTCCTGACCGCCACGCGCGCCTGCTCGGCATACTGGCCGGCGACCCGCGCGAGGTCGCGCCGGCGCTCCTCGTTGAGCTCGGGGATCGGCAGACGCAGGATGGTGCCGTCCATCTGCGGGTTGATGCCGAGGCCGGAGTTGCGGATCGCCTTGTCGACGGTGTTGACCAGCGCCTTGTCCCAGACGTTCACCACCACGAGCCGCGGCTCGGGCACGGTGATGGTGCCGAGCTGGCTGACCGGCATCGAGCTGCCGTAGGCCTCCACCGTGACCGGGTCGAGCATCGAGGCCGACGCCCGGCCGGTCCGGAGCGAGGCGAAGTCCGAACGCAGCGCGTGCAGCGCCCCGTCCATGCGCCGCTCGAGCGCCGCGATGTCGATCTCCACGTCGGACATGCCAGTCTCCCCGCCCGGGGCCCCCCTTGTCACCCGCGCTCGACGACCGTGAACCGCCCGCGCCCCTGCACGATGCCCGCCAGGCCGTCGGGCTCGTCGAGCGAGAAGACGATGATCGGCAGCCCGTTGTCGCGGGCGAGCGCGATCGCCGAGGCATCCATCACCTTCAGGTGCTTCTGCAGCACCTGGTCGTAGCTGATCCGGTCGTAGCGGCGGGCGTCCGGGTTCTTCTTCGGGTCGCTGTCGTAGACTCCGTCGACCTGGGTGCCCTTGAAGAGCGCCTCGCAGGACATCTCGGAGGCGCGCAGCGTCGCCGCGGTATCGGTGGTGAAATAGGGATTGCCGGTGCCGGCGGCGAAGATCACCACCCTGCCCTTCTCGAGATGGCGCACCGC
>NZ_CALLYO010000577.1 GCF_937858865.1 uncultured Amaricoccus sp.
GCCGATCTCCTGCAGCGCCTCCTTCACCTCGTCGAGCTTGAACGGCTTGATGATGGCTTCGATCTTCTTCATTCCCCGGCTCCCGCCTTGTCCTCTCGGCGATCCTTTCGCCAGTTCGCAGCCCGGACAAATCAATTCGGCCGCGCGGGTTCAATGCGGCGCCGCCGGAGCAGGGCCGCGCATGCGGGAGATTCCTGCCCGCCTGCCTGCCGAATGCACATTCTGCATAATAAATGGGCAGCGGCCGCGCCGGTCCGCGCCGGTCCGCGCCGGTCCGCGCCGCCCTCCACGCCCGGCGGGCGCCAGATTTTTTCGCTCGCGCCTCTCTGACGCGTCTGCTAGAGACCGGCCTCGATCCGGCTCGGGCTGCCGAACGCCCGCGGCCGCGGGCGTGGCGGAATTGGTAGACGCACCAGATTTAGGTTCTGGCGCCGCAAGGCGTGGGGGTTCGAGTCCCTTCGCCCGCACCAGAGGATGACAAGGCGAGGAAAGTCGAAGATGCAGGTCACCCAGACCCTGAACGAAGGCCTGAAGCGGGGCTATGCCATCACGGTGCCCGCCTCCGAGCTCGAGAACAAGGTCACCGAAAAGCTCGAGGAGGCCCGCAAGGACTTCCAGATGAAGGGCTTCCGCAAGGGCAAGGCTCCCGCCGCCCTGATGAAGAAGATGTTCGGCAAGTCGGTCCTCGGCGAGGCGATGCAGGAATCGATCGACGCCGCGATGCGCGAGCACTTCGAGGCGACCGGCGACCGCCCGGCGCTCCAGCCCGAGGTCAAGATGACCAACGAGGACTGGAAGGAGGGCGACGACGTCGAGGTCTCGATGACCTACGAGGCGCTGCCGCAGGTGCCCGAGGTGGCGCTCGCCGAGATCGCGCTCGAGAAGCTCGTGGCCGAGATCGACGACGCCGCGGTCGACGAGGCGCTCGCGAACCTCGCCGCCTCCGCCAAGGACTACGAGGACCGCAAGAAGGGCACCAAGGCCAAGGCCGAGGACCAGGTCGTCATCGACTTCAAGGGCTCGGTCGACGGCGAGCTCTTCGACGGCGGCGCGGCCGAGGACTTCCCGCTCGTCCTCGGCTCGGGCAGCTTCATCCCCGGCTTCGAGGACCAGCTCGTCGGCGTGAAGGCGGGCGACGAGACCGAGGTCAAGGTCACCTTCCCGGAGACCTACGGCGCCAGGCATCTCGCCGGCAAGGAGGCGTCCTTCGCCGTGACGGTGAAGGCGGTGAAGGCGCCGAAGCCGGCCGAGGTCGACGACGCGCTCGCCAAGCGCTACGGCGCGGAGTCGCTCGACGCGCTGAAGGAGCAGGTCCGCGCCCGGCTCGGCGACGAATACGCCCAGGCCAGCCGCCAGATCCTGAAGCGCCGGCTGATGGACGCGCTCGACGAGCGGGTGAGCTTCGACCTGCCGCCGACGCTCGTCGACGTCGAGGCGAAGCAGATCGCCCATCAGCTCTGGCACGAGGAGCACCACGACCACCACGGCCACGAGCACGGCGAGATCGCGCCGACCGAGGAGCACCGCAAGCTCGCCGAGCGGCGCGTCCGCCTCGGGCTGCTCCTGGCCGAGATCGGCAACAAGCACGACATCACCGTGCCGGAGCAGGAGCTGCAGCGCGCGCTCTTCCAGCAGGCGCGGCAGTATCCGGGGCAGGAGCGCCAGTTCCTCGAGTTCGTCCAGAAGAACCCGCAGGCGCTGCAGCAGCTCCGCGCGCCGCTCTTCGAGGAGCAGGTGGTCGACTACATCCTCGGGCAGGCGCAGCTGACCGAGAAGCCGGTCAGCAAGGACGAGCTCCAGAAGGAGATCGAAGCGCTGGACGAGGAAGGCGCGGCACTCGCCCACGCCCACGCCGAGGACTGACGTCCGGCCCGGCCGGCGGCGCACGCCGCCGCACCGCCGCAAGCAGGCCGTCGGCGAAGCTCCGCCGCCGGCCGGGGCGGTGCAGCGCCGCCCGCTCCAGGTCGGCGAGATAGAGCCGGTGCGCAAGCGGGTTCACGTCGGTCACGCTGGTCCTCCACCCGAAAAGGGCTGCCGGCGCGAGGTTCGGCCCGATCGGCAAAGATTCCGTTGATGCTCTCGCGCGCCGCCGCGCCGGACGGCCCCTTGCGGAGGCCGGTCCGGATGACTATTCCTCTGCTGCAACCAGGGCGCGCATCCTTCAGGACGTCCCGGGCAGCGCAAAGGCAGGATCCCCATGAGAGACCCGGTTACGACCTACATGAACCTCGTGCCCATGGTGGTCGAGCAGACCGCCCGCGGCGAGCGCGCCTACGACATCTTCTCGCGGCTCCTCAAGGAGCGGATCATCTTCGTGGCCGGCCCGGTCGAGGACGGCATGTCCACGCTCATCGTGGCGCAGCTCCTCTTCCTCGAGGCGGAGAACCCGAAGAAGGAAATCTCCATGTATATCAACAGCCCGGGTGGTGTCGTCACCTCCGGCCTGTCGATCTACGACACCATGCAGTACATCCGTCCGCCGGTCTCGACGCTCTGCGTCGGCCAGGCGGCGTCGATGGGCTCGCTCCTGCTGACCGCGGGCACCAAGGGGCTGCGCTACAGCCTGCCGAACAGCCGGATCATGGTGCACCAGCCCTCGGGCGGCTTCCAGGGGCAGGCGACCGACATCATGATCCATGCGCGCGAGACGCAGGCGCTCAAGGACCGGCTGAACCAGATCTATCACAAGCACACCGGCCAGCCGGTCGAGGCGATCGAGGCGGCGCTGGAGCGGGACCGCTTCATGACGGCGCAGGACGCCAGGGACTGGGGCCTGATCGACGAGATCGTCACCCAGCGCGACGTCGAGGTGACGCCCACGTGAGGCGCCCGGCCTCCCGGCCGAGGGCGGGAGCCTTTGCGCTTGTAATTGCCCGCTCAAGCATGTCCAATGGCGGCATGCCTGCCGGGTGTATGGCGGACAAGGGTTGATGACGCAGGAAAGAGTGGCGAAAGCCGGAGGCGGAGCATGAGCAAGACAGGCGGCGGCGACGCCAAGAACACGCTCTACTGCTCCTTCTGCGGCAAGAGCCAGCACGAGGTGAGAAAGCTCATCGCGGGCCCGACGGTGTTCATCTGCGACGAATGCGTCGAGCTCTGCATGGACATCATCCGCGAGGAGACCAAGTCGAACCTGGTCAAGTCCTCGGACGGCGTGCCCACGCCGCAGGAGATCTGCAAGGTGCTCGACGACTACGTCATCGGCCAGCAGGTCGCAAAGCGCGTGCTCTCCGTGGCGGTGCACAACCACTACAAGCGCCTCAACCACGCGCAGAAGAACACCGACGTCGAGCTGCAGAAGTCGAACATCATGCTGATCGGCCCGACCGGCTGCGGCAAGACGCTGCTGGCGCAGACGCTCGCCCGCATCCTCGACGTGCCCTTCACCATGGCCGACGCCACGACGCTGACCGAGGCCGGCTACGTCGGCGAGGACGTCGAGAACATCATCCTGAAGCTGCTGCAGTCGGCCGAGTACAACGTCGAGCGGGCGCAGCGCGGCATCGTCTACATCGACGAGGTCGACAAGATCAGCCGCAAGTCCGACAACCCCTCGATCACCCGCGACGTCTCGGGCGAGGGCGTGCAGCAGGCGCTCCTGAAGATCATGGAGGGCACCGTCGCCTCCGTGCCGCCGCAGGGCGGCCGCAAGCACCCGCAGCAGGAGTTCCTGCAGGTCGACACGACGAACATCCTCTTCATCTGCGGCGGCGCCTTCGCCGGCCTCGACAAGATCATCGCCCAGCGGGGCAGGGGCTCGGCCATGGGCTTCGGTGCCGACGTGAAGAGCACCGACGACCGCCGGGTCGGCGAGATCTTCCAGGAGCTCGAGCCCGAGGATCTGCTGAAGTTCGGCCTCATCCCCGAGTTCGTCGGCCGGCTGCCGGTGCTCGCGACGCTGACCGACCTCGACGAGGCGGCGCTCATCACCATCCTCACCGAGCCGAAGAACGCGCTGATCAAGCAGTACCAGCGCCTCTTCGAGATGGAGGACGTGCAGCTCTCCTTCACCGAGGATGCGCTGAAGGCGGTGGCCAGGCGCGCCATCGACCGCAAGACCGGCGCGCGCGGCCTGCGCTCGATCCTCGAGGAGGTGCTGCTCGACACCATGTTCGAGCTCCCCTCGATGCAGGGCGTCGAGGAAGTCGTCGTCAACGAGGAGTGCATCACCCGCAAGGGCGAGCCGCTGCTCATCTACGCCGA
>NZ_CALLYO010000578.1 GCF_937858865.1 uncultured Amaricoccus sp.
CCGTCGAGGACCGAGGCGTCGAGGGTCAGCGTCTGGCCGGCGGCGAGCTCGATCCGGTCCTGGCGGGCGAGGACGGGGTCGTTGGCGCGAACGGGGATCGTCAGGCGCTTGCTCAGGCGCTGGCCCGCGGGCGTGACGGTCTCGACGGTCAGGGCGTGGTCGCCTGGGGTGGTGCCGGCGAGGGCCGCGTCTAAGGTCAGGCGGCCGTTCTCGCCGAGCGTGCCGGTGAAGCTGCCGCCCTGCGGCAGGAGGCCGGGGTCGGCGGCGGTGACCGTGACCGCGACCTCGCCCGTGGGGCCGGTGGCGTGGGCGAGGTCGAGGCGCAGGCGCGTCGCGTCGCCGGGGGCGAGGAAGCGCGGCAGGCTCGCCTGCACCACCACCGGGTCGCGGACCAGCCAGTCCTTCGTCGCCTGGCCGACGCCGTCCGCGGTCCAGGCGACGGCCATCAGGCGGATCGTGCCGTTGAAGTCGGGGAGCGCGACGGGTGCACGCACCCGGCCTTCGGCGTCGGCCTCGAGCATGCCGGAGAAGCTGGCGACGAGCTCCTCGGTCGGGGGCGGGGCGCGGAAGCCGAGGCCGGCGTCGCCGCCGGAGCGCAGGCGGCCGGGGGTGCCCGAGAGGCCGTCGATGAGGCGGCCGTAGACGTCGCGCATCTCGACGCCGAGGCGGCGCTGGCCGAAATAGTGGCCGTCCGGATCGGGCGGCTCGAAGCCGGTCAGGTTCAGGATGCCGACGTCGACGGCGGCGACGGTGGCATAGGCGCGGGCGCCGGGCGCGAGCCCGTCGATCTTCAGCACGGCCGCGGTCACGCCGCGGGGCGCGGCGTCGTCCCCGCCCTCGAAGGCGACGGCGAGGCGCCGCGGGCCGGGGTCGACCGGTGCCCAGGCGAGGCCGATGGCGCGGGCCGGGTTGCGGCCGGCGGCGACGTCCATCGGGCGGATCAGGGTCGCGGTGACGTAGGCGCCGGCGCCCCAGGCGTCGGTGACGGGCAGGTCGACGACGGTCTCGCCGGCCTCGACGGCGAGGATGCGGCTCTCGATCAGGCGATCGCCCATGACGGCGACGAGGAGTGCGCCGGGGTTCGGCGCGACGACGCGGGCGCGGGCGGTGTCGCCGGGGGCGTAGGCAGCGCGGTCGAGGGAGAGGGCGAGGAGGTCGGGCGTTTCCGAACCGGCGCCGGCGGCGCCCCAGCCCGCGTCGAAGCCCACGCTTGTTGCGATGTAGCGGCCGTCGGTCGCCGCCAGCGCCAGCTCGTAGCGGCCCCAGTCGACGGGCATGTCGAGGCGCAGCGGCGCGCCGGCCGTCAGGTCGACGGTGCCGTTCGCGACGCGGCTCCTCCGGGTGATCGGCTCGTAGTTCCAGACGCCGTCGGCCTCGTACCACTGGTAGTCGGTCTCGATGCGCGAGAGGGTCCAGCTCACGGCGGCGAGGCTCGCCGGCGCGAGGTCGGCGCCGAGGGCGATCGCCTCGAAGCCGGCGGTGCCGCCCTCGTCGACCGCGCCTTCGAAGAGCGGGCGGACGCCGATCAGCGGTGCGGCGGGGAGGAGCGGGCGGGTCTCGCTGCGCTCGACCGGGCGGCCGGAGCCGTCGCGGACGCGCAGCGTCGCGGTCAGGGTGAGCGGGCGGCTGACCGGGCCGGACTCCGGGACCGCCAGTGGGATCTGCGCCGCACCTGCGGCGTCGGTGGTCGCGGGCGCGAGCGCGGCGTAGCCCGAGGCGAAGGGCTCGTCCTCGAGCCCGAAGAGGAAGCCCGGATGGCCGGGCAGGTCGCGCGCCATCGCGATCCGGGTCTCGCCCTCGAGCGGCAAGTCGGCGCCGGGGGCGCCCCAGAGGAAGTCGGCCTGCGCCGCGAGCGTCGGGGGCGCGGCGGGGTCGATCGCACCCTCGGGAAGGCTCAGCGCCAGGTCGACCCGCTCGGGGGTGAAGTCCTCGACCAGGAAGCTCGCGGTGGCGAGCGGCGGCGCCTCCGGGTCGGCATGCACGGCGAGCCGCCAGCCGCC
>NZ_CALLYO010000579.1 GCF_937858865.1 uncultured Amaricoccus sp.
GGAGTAGCGTCCCGCGCGCGGAAGGGAAAGGTGGCTTGGCAGGCGTGGGGCGGGGGCGCGCACGGGGGGGCACGCGTGCCCTGGCTGCAAGTGGTTGAAATCGTTGGGGTGGGGTGAGCGTATAGACAACGTATAGACATTTGAGAGGTGCGGCGCGGCGCACGGTCGGCCTCGTCCGTTGCCGCCTGGCGCGGCGGAGGCGCCGGGCTCGGCGACCAGATGATCGCGGCGGCTGCCCGGCGGGCGGGTGTGCGCGCTGTCGTCACCTTCGACCGGAAGGCCGCCCGCATTCCCGGAGTGCAGCTCCTCGGGTGAGGGCGGGCTATTTCAGCTCGGCGAGGAGAATGCTCGTCTCGGAGTTGGCCACCGCCTTCAGGGCGCGGATTTCGGTGAGGGCGCGGTCGAGGGCGGCGAGGTCGGGGGTGGCGAGCTCGGCGACGAGGTCCCAGCGGCCGTTGGTGGAGTGGACGCGGCCGACCTCGGGCATGCGGCGGAGGGCGGCGAGGACGGCGCGGGTGTCGGCGGAGCGGACCTCGATCGCCATGATGGCGCGCACCCCGGCGCCGGCGCCCTCGCTGGCGAGGCGCAGGGTGAAGCCGAGGATCACCCCGCCGGCCAGCAGGCGGTCGATGCGGTTCTGCACCGTGCCGCGCGAGACGCCGAGCTGCCGCGCCAGCGTCGCCGCCGGCAGGCGGCCGTCGTTGCGCAAGAGGGCGATGAGCTGGCGGTCGAGGTCGTCGAGAGCGGGCATCTGGCGTTTCGGCGCGAAATGTTGGCGATTCGGCAGAATATCGCGCAATCTTCGGCAGTTTGCGAGCTTTTCGTTAGGCGGGCGGCGGGCTAGGTGAATGGACAGGCCGGCTTGCGGCGCTCAACCATGGAGAGGATGTGCTCGACACGCTTCAGTCCACGCAGGTGGCGGCGCTGAACCGCCGCAGCGTTCCCATCCTCGGCGCCTGCCTCGAGCTCGGCGCCGGCACCCGCGGCACGCTGATGGGGCCGATGGCGCTCCGGACCGCCGGCATCGCCCGGGTGCTCGCCGACCTCGGGCACGCGGTGAGCGACCGCGGCACGCTCTGGGAGGCCGAGCCGGTCGACCCGGGCGTGGCGCCGCAGGCGGCCGGGCGCTGCCGCCACCTGGCGGAGATCGCCGGCTGGACCCGGCGGCTGCACGATCATGCCTACGGCATGGCGGCGGAGGGGGCGGTGCCGGTCTTCCTCGGCGGCGACCATTCCATCTCGATGGGCACGGTCAGCGGCGTCGCGCGGCGCTGCCGCGAGCAGGGGCGGGAGCTGGCGATCCTCTGGATCGACGCCCATGCCGACTACAACACGCCGGAGACGAGCCCGAGCGGCAACGTGCACGGCATGGCGCTGTCCTTCCTCGCCGGCGAGGAGAGCCTGCGGCCCGTCCTGGCGAGCCGGCCGTTCCATCCGGTGCCGCCCGGGAACATCCACCTCTTCGGCGCCCGCTCGATCGACGCGGGCGAGAAGGCGCGGCTGGTGGCGCATGGCGTCGATACCGTCGACATGCGGCAGATCGACGAGCGCGGCGTCTCGGCGCTCCTCGCCGAGCGGATCACGGGGTGGCGCGCGCGCGGCGTGCACCTGCATGTGAGCTTCGACGTGGATTTCCTCGACCCGGCCGTGGCGCCCGGCACCGGCACCGTGGTGCCGGGGGGCGCGACCTACCGCGAGGCGCATCTCGTCATGGAGATGCTGTGCGATTCGGGGCTCGTCGGCTCGGTCGACGTGGTGGAGCTCAACCCCTTCCTCGACGAGCGCGGGCGCACCGCCGTCGCGGCGACCGAGCTGGTGGCGAGCCTCTTCGGCCGCACCGT
>NZ_CALLYO010000580.1 GCF_937858865.1 uncultured Amaricoccus sp.
GTCTCCTCCCGGCTGTCGCCGCGGGCGAAGGCGAGGAACTCCCCCAGCATCCGCTCCATCTGGTCGGTGTCGGCCAGTAGGTCGCGCGTCTCCTCGCTCTCCTCCATCAGCGCCAGCGTCAGCTTCATCCGCGTCAGCGGCGTCCGGAGATCGTGGCTCACCCCCGAGAGCATCTGCGTCCGCTGCTCGATCTGCCGCTCCAGCCGCGACCGCATCGAGAGAAACGCCGCCCCCGCCCGCCGCACCTCCTCGGCCCCCGTCGGCCGGAACGGCACCGAGCGCCCCTTGCCGAAGGCCTCCGCCGCCTCGGCCAGCGCCCGGATCGGCCGCACCTGGTTGCGCAGGAAGACGATGGCGACCGTCGTCAGCAGCATCGCCGCCAGGATCATCAGCACCAGCAGCTGGTGCGGGTTCGAGACCGACAGCCGGTCGCGCGGGATCGCCGCCTGCAGGACGCCGCTGCGCGTCTGCATCCGGATGACCGCGCCGCGCGAGTCGGAGAGGTCGATGGCGACCGACCCCGGCAGCGCGGCCTCGAAGGTCTCGGCCACCTTCGCGCCGGTGAAGTCGAAGAAGTCGCGCGTCACCCCCGGCTCGACCGTCGCGCCCGGCTCGAACTGCAGCCAGAGGTCGAGCGGCCGGGCCAGCTCGGCGATCCGCGCCGTCGCCTCGACCGGGTCCTCCGCGGAATCGAGCTCCCCCACCGCATAGGCGAGCTCGTAGGCGACGTTGCGCGTCATCTGCTCCGTCACGCGCTGGTAGTGCCGCTGGAAGAAGACCAGCCCCACCACCAGTTGCAGGACGACGATCGGAACCAGTAGGATCGTCAGCGCCCGCCCGAAGAGGCTGCGCGGCAGGAAGGTTCGGGCAGACGGCAGGGCCATGCGCGAGAGCGTTACGCGCCGCCGCCCCCCCACGCAAGGAACGCCCGCGCCGGAAAGGAGCGAATGGCCTCCGACCCCTTCGACCGGCGCCACGCGCCCCCAATCGGCCGCCCCGAGACGCTGGCCCCCGGCCTGCGCGTCGTCACCGCCCCGAACGCCGGCCCGATGACCTTCACCGGCACCCGCAGCTACATCCTCGGCGAGGGCGAAGTCGCGGTGATCGACCCCGGCCCGGACGACCCACGCCACCTCGCCGCCCTCGCCACTGCCCTCACGGGCGAGCACGTCACCGCCGTCCTCGTCACCCACGCCCATCGCGACCACAGCGCCGGCGCCCGCGCCTTCGCCGCCCGCGTCGGCGCCCCCCTCCTCGCCCACGCCGGCCGCCCCCCGGCCACGGCCCGGCCCGGCGGCATCGGCGGCGGCGAGGGGATCGACGCGGGCTTCCGTCCCGACCGCGCGCTCGCCGACGGCGAGACGCTGGCCGGCCCCGGCTGGACGCTGACCGCGCTCGCGACCCCCGGCCACACCGCCGACCACCTGAGCTTCGCCTGGGCCGAGGGCAAGGCGCTCTTCTCCGGCGACCACGTCATGGGCTGGGCGACGACGCTCATCTCGCCCCCCGACGGCGACCTCGCCACCTTCCGCGCCAGCCTCGCCCGGCTCCTGGCCCGCGCCGAGGCGACCTTCTACCCCGGCCACGGCGCCCCCGTCGCCGACCCGCAAGCCGTCATGGCGCACGTCCTCGCCCATCGCGCCGCGCGCGAGCGGGCGATCCTCGACGCCCTGACCCGCGCCGCGGAGACCCCCGCCGGACTGGTCGCCCGGATCTATCTCGGCGTCGATCCCGCGCTCCACGCCGCGGCCGCCCGCAACGTCCTCGCCCACCTCCTCGACCTCCGCGCGCGCAGCCTCGTCACCGTCGATGGCCCGCCCGCCTCCGGCGCCTGGCGCCTCGCGGGTGCCCCGCAATCGCCCTCCGAAA
>NZ_CALLYO010000581.1 GCF_937858865.1 uncultured Amaricoccus sp.
GGCAGGAGGTCGAAGGTCGAGGCCGTCATCCAGAGCGCCGTCGCCGCGGACAGCGCGAGACCCAGCACGGCGAGGCGCGCGATCTTGACGTGGAGGCGTCCAGCCAGGGGGCCGCGGAGCGGTGCGAACCAGCGCCGCCAGCCGCCGGCTCGCCGCGCCACCAGCGCCGCGCCGGTGAGGGCGAGCACGAGCATCGCCGCGGCCCCGGCCGCCGTCGCGATCCGCCCGCCGTCGCCGAGAAAGAGCGAGCGGTGCAGGTTGGTGAGCCAGCGCCGGGTCGGGTCGGGGTCGGCGGAGGCGACGCCCTCTCCCGTCGCCGGGTCGATCACGGCGGCGCCGGGCACGCCGTCATCGAACCAGTAAGCGGTGATCCTACCCGATGGCGCGCGCCGGATCTCCTCGACGCCCGGGTATGCCCCCCGGACGCGCGTCGCGAGCTCGGCGACGCTCAGCCCCGCGCCGGCCTGCGGGGCGGCGAGGCGCTCCGCGGCCGGAAAGACCGACAGCGCCGCCCCGCTCAAGGCCAGCACGGTGACGAGCGCCAGGGCCAGCAGACCCGGCCAGCGATGGAAGGCGCGGATCATGGCCCGGCTCCCTCACATGTCGTAGCTGAAGCTGCCGACGTAGCGGCGGCCGCGCACGGACTGGCCCACTCCCTCGGTGGTCAGCGGCACGGCGACCTCGTTCGGGCTGTCGCGCATGTCCTCGACGGCGCCGTCGACATGCAGCGTGTAGCCGGCGTCGAAGAGCGCGTCGGCGAGGTCGAGCGTGATCTCGAGGGTCCGTCCGGCCCCGACGCTGGCGCCCGTGATGCCGTCGATCTCAGCCGGGTCGCCGCCGGTCGCGCGGTACCAGTCGGTCAGGTGCTCGTAGTACTTCGACTTGCCGCCGGCCATCCACAGGCTGCCGACGTAGGCGCCCGACGCGTCGGTGACGTAGAGAGCGAGATAGGCGCCCTCGCCGCCGTAGTCGGTGAGCGCGGTGGTCAGGGTGACCGGGCGGGCCAGGGCGAGGCCAGGAAGCGTGAGCGCCGTGGTCAGCGCGAGTGTGGCGAGCAGGGATTTCATCGGGATTGCCTTCCTTGGAGACGCGGGAGGTGCACGGCCGGGCTCAATTCACCTGGACCTGTGGCGGGGCTCCGTTGCCGAAGAGCCCGTTCTGCGGCGGGGCGATCGGGCCTGTCGGCGCTGCCGGGGCCGGTTTGCGCGAGTCACGAGGCCTGTCGTCGTTGGTGTCATGGTCATCGTCATCGTCGTCGTCATCGTCGTCGTCATGCTCGTGGCGAGGCCGCCGGCGGTGGTCGCGATCGTCGTCGTCGCTGGCGAAGACGAGAGGCAGCATCTCCGATCGATTGGCGAAGGCATCCACGGAGTCGCGCCCGCCATCGTGCACGAGACTCCAGGCGAGGACGCCGGTGGTGGCCGTCAGGGCCGTGGTGGCGATGAGCAGGGCAACTGCCTTCTTCATTGCAGGGTCTCCTTCCTTTTCATGCGACCAGTCTGGAGGCGCCGCCTGAGCAGTCCCTGACGGAAGCGCACTTTCCGCTTCAGCTTCCGGTCAGGAAGGCATCGCTCCGACGCGGAAGGTCGGCCCTGGCGGCCGGCCTTCGCACCACCTCCGTGTCGACGATTTAACTATGCACCGGCTCCTGCCGGCGATGGCAGCGGCCCCGTGTCAGTGGAGCGCTTCCGCATCGCTCGGGGCGACCGCCCCATCCACCCCGGTCAGGATCGCCCGGACGGTGGAGCCGAAGAGGACGGCGGCCGGATAAAGCACCTCGGCGTCGCCCATCTCATGCCAGACCATCCTCTCGGCAAGGCGCGAGATGTCCGGCTGGCCGTCCGCGTCCGCGGCGGCGAAGAGCTCGGCCAAGGCGCTCACGACTTCGATCCGGCCGTCGAGCAGCCGGGGCAATTCCGCCTGCAGTTCCGCCAGTCCAACCT
>NZ_CALLYO010000582.1 GCF_937858865.1 uncultured Amaricoccus sp.
ACGAGTTCGCCTCGAACATCGACCTGATCGACGTGCTGCCGCCCGGTCTCTACGAGGCAGTGCTGACCCCGAAGGGCGAGACGATCGACAACCCCGACCTTGTCACCGGCGAATGGGTGATGCGCTGCGAGGCGCGGACCCTCGACGACATCCGCGCCCTCGGCTGCAACGACCTCGCCGAAGAGCGCAAGTTCGCCACCGCCGCGCGGGTGTCGGAGATCAACCTCGCACTCTACCGTGCTTTCGCCCAGCCTGTCGTCCGGGCTCTCGTCCCACCGCCCCTCGCCGAGGCGATGCGTCGGCTGCACCCGCTCCGCCTTTCCTACGAGATGTTCGGCCCCCGGAACCCGTGGATGACCTGGGTCGCCACCGAGGCGGAGCGGGTTCGCGGCCATCGCGCGCCCGTGAGTGCCGAGAACCCGCTCGTCGGCGCCCAGGCCATGGTGTCGCAATCGGTCGTGGAAGGCCTCGATGCCTGGCGCAAGGTTGTCGAGCGCCTCTCCGAGGAGACCTTCCACACGATCTACGGCAACCCTGCGCTGCAGGCCGCGCTCGGCATCGACCCCTCCTCGCAGAAGCGCCCGCGCAAGGCGGCGGAGAGCAAGCTGCATGAGGCGCTGGTCGGGCAGCGCATCGAGGAGCTGGCTGCCGACATGACCCGCGGCGGCCTCGCCGAGGCGCTGGTCCGTGCGCTCATCTGGGTCGGCATGGCCCGAAACGTGGTGGACGAGCGCGGCTTCGCGGCGATCCGGCGGCTGCGCGAGGCCCACCCCGCCAGCCGACAGATCTCGCTGGCCGACTTCAAGGCCCGGGTCCGCGAGCAGTACCTGATGCTCATCGTCGACGAGGAGGCCGCGCTCAAGGCCATTCCCAGCCTGCTGCCGACGGCAACCGAAGACCGGCGCGCGGCCTTCGACGCCCTCCGCGGCGTGGTCGAGGCGAGCGGCGCCCCCGGTGATGCGCTCACCGAGCGCCTGCGCCGGGTCGCCGCGCTCTTCGGGCTCGGTCCCGAGCTGGTGACGAACCGCAAGGCGTCCTGACGGAGGCACAACCTTGGCCGAGACCAACGAGAAGTACGAGCGCCTGATTGCCGCCGCCCGCGACGGCACGCCGGCGGTGACGATCGTCGCCCATCCCTGCGACGAGACGTCGCTCCGCGGCGCGATGGAGGCCGCGTCCGAGGGGATCATCGAGCCGGTCCTGGTCGGCCCGGCAGCCAGGATCGTCGCCGTCGCCGCCGAGCACGGCATCGACATCGCCGGCCGCGAGATCGTCGACGCGCCGCACAGCCACGCCGCCGCCGCCCAGGCCGTCGCGCTGATCCGCGAGGACAAGGGCGAGCTGCTGATGAAGGGGAGCCTGCACACCGACGAGCTGATGAAGGAGGTCACCTCGTCGGCCACCGGGCTCAGGACCGAGCGACGGATCAGCCACGTCTTCATCATGGACGTTCCGGACCACCCGGAGACGCTCTTCATCACCGACGCCGCGATCAACATCTTCCCCGACCTCGACACCAAGCGCGACATCGTCCAGAACGCCATCGACCTCTGGTGCGGCATCGGCCTCGGCACGCCCAGGGTCGCGATCCTCTCCGCCGTCGAGACCGTGACGACGAAGATCCCCTCGACGATCGAGGCCGCCGCGCTCTGCAAGATGGCCGATCGCGGCCAGATCACCGGCGGCCTCCTCGAAGGCCCGCTCGCCTTCGACAACGCCATCGACCCCGAGGCGGCGCGGATCAAGGGCATCGGCGGCCCGGTCGCCGGGCAGGCGCAGATCCTCGTCGTCCCCGATCTCGAGGCGGGCAACATGCTGGCGAAGAACCTGACCTTCCTTGCCAAGGCCGACGCCGCCGGCATCGTGCTCGGCGCGCGCGTCCCGATCATCCTGACCTCGCGCGCCGACAGCGTCCGCACCCGCCTCGCCTCCTGCGCGGTGGCGGCGATCTATGCCAACGCCCGCCGCAAGACGGCGGACGTCCCCGCCTGACATGGACGCGATCCTCGTCATCAATGCCGGCTCCTCGAGCCTGAAGTTCCAGATCTTCGCCCTCGCCGGCGGCGGCCTCGAACGCCGCGTCCGCGGCCAGATCGACGGCATCGGCGTCCGCCCGCGGCTGCGCGCCGTCGACGGCTCCGGCGCGACGCTCGTCGACCGCAGCTACGGACCTGCCGAGGTGCATGACCTTCCCTCGGCGATCGCCGAGACCCGTGGCTGGTTCGCCACCCTCGACGGCTTCGCCGTTCTCGCCATCGGCCACCGGGTCGTGCACGGCGGCCCGGAGTTCGACCGGCCGGTGCTGATCGACGACGCCGTTCTCGAGCGCCTCGGCCGGTACCAGACGCTGGCCCCCCTGCACCAGCCGAACAACCTCGCGCCGATCCGCCTCGCGATGGAGATCGCGGCGGAGGTGCCGCAGGTCGCCTGCTTCGACACCGCCTTCCACCGCGGCCACGCGCCCCACACCGACTGCTACGCGATCCCCCGCGCGCTCTACGACGAGGGGATCCGCCGCTACGGTTTCCACGGCCTCAGCTACGAATACATCGCCCACCGCCTCCCCGAGGTCGCCCCCGAGCTCGCCGACGGCCGCGTCATCGTCGCCCACCTCGGCAGCGGGGCCTCCATGTGCGCGCTCGCCGGCGGCCGCAGCATCGAATCGACCATGGGCTTCACCGCGCTCGACGGCCTGCCCATGGGCACGCGGCCCGGCCAGCTCGACCCCGGCGTCGTCCTGCATCTGATCGAGGAGAGGGGCATGGCCCCGGCGGAGGTGACGCGCCTCCTCTACAACGGCTCCGGCCTCAAGGGCCTCTCCGGCATCTCGAACGACATGCGCGACCTCCTCGCCAGCGACGCGCCCGAGGCGGCCTTCGCCATCGACCACTTCATCCACCGCTCCGCCCTCGCCGCCGGCAGCCTCGCCGCCGCGCTCGGCGGCCTCGACGCCGTCGTCTTCACCGCCGGCATCGGCGAACACGCCCCCGCCATCCGCGCCCGCCTCGCGGAGCGCCTGGCCTGGCTCGGCGCCACGCTCGACCCGGCCGCGAACGACGCCGACGCGCCCTGCATCTCGACGCCCGCGAGCCGCATCGCGCTTCTCGTCATCCCGACCGACGAGGAGCTGATGATCGCCCGCCACACCCTCGCCCTGATAGGGAGCCACCCATGACCCTGCCGCAAGTGAAGGCGAAGCTGCTCGACGGCAAGAAAGGCCTGATCGTCGGCATCGCCAATGACCATTCGATCGCCTGGGGCTGCGCCCGCGCCTTCCGCGCCCTCGGCGCCGAGCTCGCGATCACCTACCTGAACGACAAGGCGAAGCCGCACGTCGAGCCGCTCGCCCGCGAGGTCGAGGCGCCGATCTTTCTGCCGATGGACGTCATGCAGGACGGCCAGCTCGAGGCTGTGTTCGACCGCGTCGCGCGGGACTGGGGCAAGCTGGACTTCCTCGTCCACTCGATCGCCTTCTCGACCAAGGACGCCCTCGGCGGCCGCGTCGTCGACGTGCCCCGCGCCGGCTTCGCCACCACGATGGACGTCTCGGTCTGGTCCTTCCTGCGCATGGCCCATCTCGCCGAGCCGCTGATGACGGACGGCGGCACGCTCTTCACCATGACCTACTACGGCTCCGAGAAGGTGGTGGAGAACTACAACATCATGGGCGTCGCCAAGGCCGCGCTCGAATCCGCCGTCCGCTACC
>NZ_CALLYO010000583.1 GCF_937858865.1 uncultured Amaricoccus sp.
TGGATCGTGTAGCGGATGTGGCGGCCCTGCGTTTCCTGGCGGACGAGGCGGAAGCCGGGTTCCTCGGCGGGGCGGTTGGCGATGAAGGAGAGACGCACCGACTCCCAGCCGGGGGTGGCGTCGAAGGCGAGGACGCGGATGTAGCGGCCGCCGTACTGCTTGCGGCACTCGTTCAGCTCGTAGACGAGGGCGGCGGCGTCGGGATTGTCGAACATCGGGTGGCCCCACATCTCCCAGTAGCTGTTGCGGGGGTGGGGGTCGTCGGTATGCTCGAGGCTGACCGCCCAGCCCTTGTCGATGCAGTATTGCACCTGCTCGTGGATCTGTTCGTCGGTGAGGTCGGGGAGGAAGGAGAAGGCTCCCTGGGTGACGCGCATCGGGGTGCTCCTCAGCTCGGGGTGGCGGTGGGGACGAAGTCGGGGGTGTCGGTCGAGGCATAGTCGAAGGTCACGTCCTTCCAGGTGTCGAGCGCCTGGCGAAGGGGCGTGCAGGTCTTCGCCGCCGCGGCGAGGATCTGCGGGCCTTCGGCGAGATAGTCGCGCCCGGCGTTGCGGGCGTAGATCATCGCCTCGAGCGCGACGCGGTTCGCGGTGGCGCCGGCGGCAATGCCGTGCGGATGGCCGATGGTGCCGCCGCCGAACTGCAGCACCACGTCCTCGCCGAGATGGTCGATCAGCTGGTGCATCTGGCCGGCGTGGATGCCGCCCGAGGCGACCGGCATCAGCTTGTTGAGGCCGGCCCAGGGCTGCTCGAAGAAGACGCCGTTCTCGAGGCGCTGCGGCGTCACCTCCTCGCGGCAGATGTCGTAGTAGCCGCGGGTGGTGGCCGGGTCGCCCTCGAGCTTGCCGACGACGGTGCCGGCGTGGATATGGTCGACGCCGGCGAGGCGCATCCACTTGGCGATGACCCGGAAGCTGACGCCGTGCGTCTTCTGCCGGGTGTAGGTGGAGTGGCCGGCGCGGTGGAGGTGCAGGATCATGTCGTTGCGGCGGGCCCATTTCGCCATCGACTGGATGGCGGTGTAGCCGATGACGAGGTCGATCATCACGATGACAGAGCCGAGGTCGCGGGCGAACTCGGCGCGCTCGTACATGTCCTCCATGGTGGCGGCGGTGATGTTGAGGTAGGTGCCCTTGATCTCGCCGGTGGCGGCGGAGGCGCGGGCGACGGCCTCCATGCAGTAGAGGAAGCGGTCGCGCCAGTGCATGAAGGGCTGCGAGTTGATGTTCTCGTCGTCCTTGGTGAAGTCGAGGCCGCCCTTCAGCGCCTCGTAGACGACGCGGCCGTAGTTGCGCCCCGAGAGGCCGAGCTTCGGCTTGACCGTGGCGCCGAGGAGCGGGCGGCCCCAGCATTGCAGGCGCTCGCGCTCGACGACGATGCCGGTCGCGGGGCCCTGGAAGGTCTTCACGTAGGCCGTCGGCAGGCGCATGTCCTCGAGGCGGAGACCCTTCAGCGGCTTGAAGCCGAAGACGTTGCCGATGATCGAGGCGGTGAGGTTGGCGATCGAGCCGGCCTCGAAGAGGTCGAGGTCATAGGCGATCCAGGCGAAGAACTGGCCGGGGGCGTTGGGGACCGGATCGACGCGGTAGGCCTTCGCGCGGTACTTCTCGCAGGCGGTGAGCCGGTCGGTCCAGACCACGGTCCAGGTGGCGGTGGAGCTCTCGCCGGCCACGGCGGCGGCGGCTTCGACCGGGTCGACGCCCTCCTGCGGGGTGATGCGGAAGAGGGCGATGATGTCGGTGTCCTTCGGCTCGTAGTCGGGCTCCCAGTAGCCCATCTTGCGGTACTCGAGCACGCCGGCGCTGTAGCGGGTCCTGGGGGTCTCGGCTCCGTCGGGCATGGGGTGTCTCCTTCGCGGGCTCAGGCGGCCTCGGCCGCGGTGACGACGGGGTCGAGCGCGCCGCTCATGTAGCGGCGGGCCATCTCGTCGATGGGGATGACGTCGATCGACTGGGCGTGGCCGGCGGCGCCGAAGGCCTCGAACCGTTCGCGGCAGAGGCTTTCCAGCTCGGCCATGGCCGGGATCAGGAACTTGCGCGGGTCGAACTCCTGCGGCTTCTCGCGGGCGACCTTGCGGAACTGCGCCGCCATCGCCAGGCGGCAGTCGGTGTCGATGTTGACCTTGCGCACGCCGTGGCGGATGCCGCGGACGATCTCCTCGACCGGCACGCCCCAGGTCTGCGGCATCTCGCCGCCGTGGGCGTTGATCATGTCCTGCAGCGCCTGCGGCACCGAGGAGGAGCCGTGCATGACGAGGTGGGTGTCGGGGAGGCGGGCGTGGATCGCCTCGATGACGTGGATGGCGAGGATGTCGCCGTCGGGGCGGCGGCTGAACTTGTAGGCGCCGTGGCTGGTGCCGCAGGCGATGGCGAGCGCGTCGACGCGGGTGCGGGCGACGAAGTCGGCGGCCTGGTCGGGGTCGGTGAGGAGCTGGTCGTGGGAGAGGGTTCCTTCGGCGCCCGAGCCGTCCTCGGCGGCGGCCGCGCCGGTCTCGAGGGAGCCGAGGACGCCGAGCTCGCCCTCGACCGAGGCGCCGACGGCATGGGCCATCCCGGCCACGCGGCGGGTGATGGCGAGGTTGTAGTCGTAGGAGGCCGGGGTCTTCATGTCGGCCTCGAGCGAGCCGTCCATCATCACGCTGGTGAAGCCGTGGCGGATGGCCGAGAGGCAGGTCGCCTCGTCGTTGCCGTGGTCCTGGTGCAGGCAGATCGGGATCTTCGGGTGCATCTCGGCCAGCGCCTCGACCATGCGGCGGAGCATGGTGTCGCCGGCGTAGGAGCGGGCGCCGCGGCTGGCCTGCAGGATGACGGGGGCGTCGGTCGCCGCGGCGGCGCGCAGGATGGCGAGGCCCTGCTCCATGTTGTTGATGTTGAAGGCGGGGACGCCGTAGCCCCGCTCGGCGGCGTGGTCGAGGAGCTGGCGGAGGGTGATGAGGGCCATGGGTCTTCCTTTCAGGCGCCGGGCATGACGTCTTCGGCCGCCGGAGGCGGTGTCGTCGCGGTCGGGTTCACGTGTCGCTCCTTCAGGCGCGCCGGGCGTTGTCGACGAGGCGCAGGATCAGCGGGGTGAGGATGAGCTGCATGGCGAGGTCGAGCTTGCTGCCCGGGATGACGATCGAGTTGGCGCGGGTCATCCAGCTCCCCTGGATCATCGAGACGAGGTAGGGGAAGTCGATGCCGCGCGGGCTGCGGAAGCGGATGACGACGAGGCTCTCGTCGGCAGTCGGGATCCAGCGGGCGATGAAGGGGTTCGAGGTGTCGACGACCGGCACCCGCTGGAAGTTGATGTCGGTCAGGGTGAACTGCGGGCAGATGCAGTGCACGTAGGCGTGCATCCGGCGCAGGATCACGTCGGTGACCGCCTCGGTCGAGTAGCCGCGGCTGGCGCGGTCGCGGTGGATCTTCTGGATCCATTCGAGGTTGATGACCGGAACCACGCCGATCTTGAGGTCGGCGAGCTCGGAGAGGTCGACCTCGCCGTTGGCGACGGCGCCGTGCAGCCCCTCGTAGAAGAGGAGGTCGCTGTCGTCCTCGAACGGCGCCCAGTCGGTGAAGGTGCCGGGGGGCGCGCCGTAGCGCTCCGCCTCGCGCTCGTCGTGGACATAGTGGCGGGTGCGGCCGCGGCCGGTCTCGCCGTACTCGCGGAAGACGCGCTCGAGGTCGGCGAGGATGTTGGCCTCGTAGCTGAAGTGGCTGAAGGTGGCGTCGCCGGCGGCGAGGCGGGCGTCGAGCTCGGCCTTCATGGCGGAGCGGTCGTAGCGGTGGAAGGCGTCGCCCTCGATCGAGACGGCCCTGATCCCCTCGCGGCGGAAGATCTGGTCGAAGGTGTGCTTGACCGTGGTGGTGCCGGCGCCGGAGGAGCCGGTGACCGAGATGATCGGGTGCCTGCGGCTCATGGTCAGTTCCGGAAGAGGCCGCGGCGGCCGAAGAGCGCGGAGACCTCGGGGCGGGCGAGGGCGTGGTAGGCGGCGACGTGCGCGACCTTCTCGGCCGAGCCGAAGACGAAGGGGGTGCGCTCGTGCAGGGCGGCAGCCGTCTGGTCGAGGATGCGCTCGGCGCCGTCGGTGGCGCGGCCGCCGGCCTGCTCGATGAGGAAGGCGATGGGGGCGCATTCGTAGACGCGGCGCAGGCGCCCGTGCTCGTAGCCGGCGCGCGCATCGGCGGGGTAGAGGAAGATGCCGCCGCGGGTGACGATGCGGTGCACCTCGGCGACGAGGGAGGCGATCCAGCGCATGTTGAAGTCGCTGCCGTGCGGGCCCTCGGCGCCGGCGAGGCAGTCGTCGATGTAGGCGCGGACCGGCTCCGGCCAGTGGCGCTGGTTGGAGGCGTTGATGGCGTATTCGGCGGAGCTGGGCGGGACGGTGACCGGGGCGGCGAGGCGGAAGATGCCGGCGGGGCGGTCGAGGACGAACTTCATCGCACCGGCGCCGAAGCTCGCGACGAGGGCGGTCTGCGGGCCGTAGATGACGTAGCCGGCGGCGAGCAGGTCGCGGCCGGGGCGGAGGAAGCTGGCGGCGGCGTCGGCGGCGGCGGGGTAGAGGCCGAAGATGGTGCCGATCGAGACGTTGACGTCGACGTTGGAGGAACCGTCGAGCGGGTCGATGGCGAGGGCGAGGGTGCCGTCGCGGTCGAGCTCGGCGACGCCGTCGAGCTCCTCGGAGGCGTACCAGCGGATGCCGGTGCCGGCGAGCCCGCTGCGGAAGGCGGCGTCGGCCATGACGTCGAGGGCGATCTGGCGGTCGCCGTCGCTGTTGGTGCCGGAGGCGGCGCCGAGCTCGGCGCCGAGGCCGGCGCCGGCGATCGCCGCCGAGAGGTCGCGCGCGGCGGCGGCGATGGCCTGCATCGGCCGGCGGTAGGCGGCGGGGACGTGCTGCGCCTCGAGCGGTCCGGCGTGGTCCAGCATCTTTCTTTCCCTCCTTCGGTCCGGGGAGACCGAATCTTGCCTTCCCTCTTGGCAGAGGTTCGGCTAAAAGAAAATTTTAATAGTTGGAATGAGGGTTCAGGAAAGGTGAAGGCGCGGCCGGATGCCATAACCTTCAAGCAGTTGCGTGCCTTCCGCGAGGTGGTGGATCGCGGCTCGCTGACCGCCGCGGCCGAGGCGCTCGGGCTGTCGGTGCCGGCGGTGCATGCGCAGCTGCAGAGCCTGCGGGGCTTCGCCGGGACCGAGGTGCTGGCGCGCGGGCCGGACGGCCGCTGGGCGCCGACGGCGGAAGGCGAGGTGATGCTGGCTACGGCGCGGGCGGTGCAGACGGCGCTCGACGTGGCGATGCAGCGGATCGCCTCGCTCAGGTCCGGGCGCCAGGGGCGGGTGGCCCTCGGGGTGGTGAGCACGGCGAAGTATTTCGCCCCCTATCTCGTCGCCCGGCTGATGCGGCAGTTCCCGACCATCGACATCGAGCTGAAGGTCGGCAACCGGGGCGAGATCTTCGCGGCGCTGGCCGAGGGGCGGCTCGATCTCGCCATCACCGGCTGGCCGCCGCGCGAGCCGGCGGTGGAGGCGGCGACGCTCGGGCCGCACCCGCACGTCATCGTGGCGGCGCCGGGGCATCCGCTGGCCGCCGGCGGCAACGGGGACCCGGCGGCGCTCGTCGAGGAGACCTTCCTCTCGCGCGAGGAGGGGTCGGGGACGCGGAGCCTGATGATCCGCTTCCTCGACCGCATCGCCGAGGGGCGGACGATCCGCACCATCGAGATGGGGACGAACGAGACGATCAAGCAGGCGGTGATGGCCGGGCTCGGCATCGCGCTCATCTCGCAGCATGCGGTGATCGAGGAGCTGCGCCAGGGACGGCTGGTGGCGCTGGAGCTGGAGGGGCTGCCGATCGTGCGGCAGTGGTTCCTGATCCACGTCGCCGGCCAGCCGCTGTTGCCGGCGGCCGACAAGGTGGCGCGCGCCATCGTGGCGATGGAGGGAAGCTTCCTGCCGGTGCTGGGGTGAGCGTCCTCTTCAGGGCATGGCTTCTCGCGAGGACGAGAAGGCGCCGCGCTCAACTCTCGCCGCCGCGGTAGAAGTCGGAGTTGGGGTCGGAGACGACCATGGCGCGCAGGCGGTCCCAGAGGTGGCGGCGGAGTTCGGCGAAGCCCGGGGCCTCGCGCGGGTCGTGCTGCCAGCGCGGGCGGGGGAAGGTGACCGGGAGCTCCTCGACGATTCGGGCCGGGCGGGGCGAGAGGAGGAGGACGCGGTCGGCGAGGACCAGCGCCTCGTCGACGCTGTGGGTGACGAAGACGACGGTCGGGCCGGCGCCGCCGCCGGTCAGGCGGAGGAGCTCGGCCTGCATCAGCTCGCGCGACTGGGCGTCGAGGGCGGCGAAGGGCTCGTCCATGAGCAGGAGCTCGGGCTCGGGCGCCAGCGCGCGGGCGAGGGCGACGCGCTGCTGCATGCCGCCCGAGAGCTCGCGCGGCCAGGCGTCGGCGAAGCGGCCGAGGCCGACCTGGGCGAGAACACGGTCGACGCGGGCGGATCGCTCGCGCTCGCCGAGGTGGGGCAGGGCGAAAGCGACGTTGGCGCGCACCGTCTTCCAGGGCAGCAGGCGGTAGGACTGGAAGACCATCGCCGTCGCGACGCCGGGCACCGGGGCGGCGCCGGCGACCGTGATGCGCCCGGCGTCCGGGGCGAGGAGGCCGGCGATCAGCCGGAGGAGCGAGGTCTTGCCGCAGCCGGAGGGGCCGAGCACCACCAGCGTCTCGCCGCGGCGGGCGGCGAGGTCGATGCGGTCGATGACGGGGCGGCCGCCGAGGGTGAGCGAGACGCCGGCGAGGGAGAGGTGGACGGCGTCGCGCAAGGCGGCTCAGCGGGTCGGCACGCCCGCGGCCTCGGCCGGGCCGATCCTGGCGAGGACCTGCTCGAGCGGCGCGAGGTCGGCCCAGGCGTCGAGCGGCGCCGGCGCGATGCCGGCGAAGTCCTCGCTCTCGTGCAGCCAGGCCTGCGCCTCCTCGAGCTCGGACGCGCTGATGCCGCCGTCGGTGCTCCAGGTGCCGGCGAAGGCGTCGGCGAGGAGCCGGAGGTCGGCCTCGGGCACGTCGGGGCGCGCCCTGTGCATGGCGGCGACCCAGTGGTCGGGATGGGCGGCGAAGTCGCGCGAGGCGAGCGTGATCGCCTCGATCACCGCCTCGACCTCCTCGCCGCGCTCGGCGAGCGTGTCGGTGCGCACGATGTTGAGCTTCGAGAGGATCGGCGCGGCGCGGTAGTAGGCGTCGACGCCGACGAGGACCGAGACGGCGGGGTCGTCATCGATGGCGGTATAGGTGCCGATCGACATGGTGGTGGCGTCGATCTGGCCGGCGAGGAGCGCCTGGGCGCGGGCCTGCGGCTGGCCGAGGGCGACGAACTCGATCTTCGAGGTGTCGACGCCCGCGGCCGCGAGCACCTTGGTCGAGAGCAGGTGGTCGACGCTGCCGATGCGGCCGATGCCGAAGCGCTTGCCGGCGAGGTCGGCCACGGCGTCGATGTCGCCGCGGCCGGCGATGAGGAAGGGGAGCGAGCGGTTGGGCGACATGACGCCGCGCAGATCGGTCGCGCCCTGGGCGGTCGCCTGCAGCAGCGCCTCGAGCGCGACGTTGGCCATCTCGCCCTCGCCGGCGCGCAGCGCGGCCATGGCGAGCGGGGTCTGCTGCACGCGGACGAATTCGACCTCGACGCCGGCGCGGTCGAAGTAGCCCTCCTGCTCGGCGAGTTCCATCACCGAGTTCGGCACCAGCGGCACCTCGAGGTCGGTGACGACGAGCCGGAACGGCGCGGCGGCGGCCGGAAGCGCGACGAGGGCCGCCAGCGCCGTTGCGGACAAGAGACGTTTCAGCATTTTCCTTCCTCCCGATAGGGGCGCGTTCCCGGCGCCCTCAGTCCGATCCGCGCCAGCGCAGCATCCGCCGCTCGGCGAGGCGCAGTCCCTCGGTCATGGCGACGCCGATCGCCGCGAGCACCACCACCACGGCCAGGTATTCGGCCATCTGGAAGCGGCTGCCGTAGAGCGCGAGCAGCCCGCCGAGGCCGGAGACGGCGGTATAGAGCTCGGCCACCACGGTGTTGATGAGTCCGATGGTAGCGCCGATCCTGACGCCGGCCACGAGGTAGGGCAGCGCGCCGGGCAGGACGACGTGGGCGAGGATGCGCCCGCGCGCGGCGCCGGTGGCGCGGGCCATCTCGACGAGGTCGGGGTCGGCGGCGCGGACGCCGGCGTAGGCGTTGAGCACGATCGGCATGACCGCGCCGAGGAAGACGATGAGGATCTTGGCCTCGAAGCCGAGCCCGAGCAGCACGATGATGAGCGGGATGAAGGCGACGCGCGGCGTGGCGGCGAGGCCGTGGACGTAGATGTCGAGCATCTGTCCGACCGGGCGGATCATGCCCATGAGCGCGCCGAGCGCGATGCCGGTGACCACGGCGGCGCCGGTGCCGGCGAGATAGACGGTGAGGCTCTGGCCGAGCGCGGGCCAGATGCGGCCCTCGGCGAGGAGCCGCGCGAGGGCCCGGGCGACCGCGGCGGGCGAGGCGAAGAGGCCGGCCGGGGCGGCGCGGGCGGCGAGCCACCAGACGAGCAGGACGAGGGCGAGGAAGCCGAGGCGGAGCGCGGCCACGGGCAGCGGCGCGGCCCCGGTGGAGGCACGCTGCCGCGGTCCGACGGCTCGAGCGTCTTCAGCCATGCCGTCTTGTCCGCGATCCTCGGGCCCGGCGCAAGCAGCGCGCGCCCTCCGCCGCCTCCGACCTTTGGCTGAATGGACGAGAGCGCGCCCGAGGGTGGAGACTGCGCGGACGAGAACAAGAGGGAGCGGCGCATGACCTACGAGAACGTGAAGATCCATCCCGCCGTGGACGGGGGCGTGAAGAAGGGCGACCCGAACTTCTCCGGCGGCACGCTGAGCTGCAGGTGCGCCACCGACAAGGTCGAGGTGAAGGTGGGCGCGCAGACCGCGCACAACCACGTCTGCGGCTGCACCCAGTGCTGGAAGCCGGAGGGGGCGGTCTTCAGCCAGGTTGCCGTTGTCGGGCGCGACAAGGTCGAGGTGACGAAGAACGGCCACAAGCTCAAGGTCGTCGACCCCTCGAAGACGATCCAGCGCTATGCCTGCACCGGCTGCGGCGCCCATATGTACGGGCGGATCGAGAACAAGGACCATCCGTTCTACGGGCTCGACTTCGTGCACACCGAGCTCTCGCCGGAGAGCGGCTGGTCGGAGCCGCAGTTCGCGGCCTTCGTCTCCTCGGTGATCGAGGCGGGTGTCGACCCGTCGCGGATGGAGGGCATCCGCGGCCGGCTGCGCGAGCTCGGGCTCGAGCCCTACGACTGCCTGTCGCCGCCCTTGATGGACGCGATCGCGACGCATGTCGCCAAGAGGTCGGGCGCGCTCCCCGCGTGAGCCGCCCCGTGCCGGCCGGACCCGCCCGCCAGCCCCCTCCCCCCGGCGGCGCGGGGACCGGCCGGCGCCGTTTCCGCCTTCCGGCCGACGTGCCGCCGATCGTAAGGTGCCCTTGCTGAGCTGATTGGAGAATGCCCATGCGTACGCGCGCCGCCGTGGCCGTAGCCGCCGGAAAGCCGCTCGAGATCATGGAGGTGAACCTCGAGGGGCCGAAGGCTGGCGAGGTCCTCGTCGAGATCAAGGCGACCGGGATCTGCCATACCGACGAGTTCACCCTCTCGGGGGCCGACCCGGAAGGCCTCTTCCCCTCGATCCTCGGGCACGAAGGCGCGGGCGTGGTGGTCGAGGTCGGGCCGGGGGTGACGAGCGTGAAGAAGGGCGATCACGTCATCCCGCTCTACACGCCCGAGTGCCGCGAGTGCCCCTCGTGCCTCAGCCGCAAGACCAACCTCTGCACCGCGATCCGCGGCACGCAGGGGCAGGGGCTGATGCCGGACGGGACGACCCGCTTCTCGACGCTCGATGGCGAGCCGATCCTGCACTACATGGGCTGCTCGACCTTCTCGAACTTCACCGTGCTGCCGGAGATCGCGGTGGCGAAGGTGCGCGAGGACGCGCCCTTCGACAAGATCTGCTACATAGGCTGCGGGGTGACGACCGGGATCGGGGCGGTCATCAACACGGCGAAGGTCGAGATCGGGGCGAAGGCGGTGGTCTTCGGGCTCGGCGGCATCGGGCTGAACGTGATCCAGGGCCTGAAGATGGCCGGGGCCGACATGATCATCGGCGTCGACCTCAACAACGACAAGAAGGAGTGGGGCGAGAGGTTCGGGATGACCCACTTCGTCAACCCGAAGGAGGTCGACGGCTCGGTCGTCCAGCATATCGTCAACATGACCAAGACCAGGGCCGACCAGATCGGTGGCGCCGACTACAGCTTCGACTGCACCGGCAACGTGAAGGTGATGCGCGACGCGCTGGAATGCACCCACCGCGGCTGGGGCGTCTCGGTCGTGATCGGCGTGGCGCCGGCGGGGGCGGAGATCGCGACGCGGCCGTTCCAGCTCGTGACCGGGCGGGTCTGGAAGGGCACCGCCTTCGGCGGGGCGCGGGGGCGGACGGACGTGCCGAAGATCGTCGACTGGTACATGGACGGCAAGATCCAGATCGACCCGATGATCACCCACCTGCTCCGGCTCGAGGACATCAACAAGGGCTTCGACCTGATGCACGCGGGCGAGTCGATCCGCTCGGTCGTGGTCTACTGAGACGAGGGACGGCCCGGCGTCGCGCACGGTCTTGCGTGCCAGACGCCGGGCAAGCCATTGAAGCGGAAGGGTTTGCCAGTCATCGTCAACCAGATCGAAACCTGCGTTAACGCGCAGTTGCCGCGGTGACGGAGGAGGAGAAATGAAGACGGTCTCGGAGAATGCGTCCTTCGGGGGCGTGCAGGGCGTCTACAGCCACACGTCGGACGTCTGCGGCTGCGAGATGACCTTCGCGGTCTACCTGCCGCCGCAGGCGAAGGCGGGCAAGGTGCCGGTGCTCTGGTACCTGTCCGGGCTGACCTGCACGCACGAGAACGCCATGGTCAAGGCCGGGGCGCAGGGCTGGGCGGCTGAGGAGGGGATCGCGGTCGTCTTCCCCGACACCTCGCCGCGCGGCGAGGGCGTCGCCGACGATGCCGCCTACGACCTGGGGCAGGGGGCGGGCTTCTACGTCAACGCCACCGAGGCGCCCTGGACGCCGCACTTCCGCATGTGGGACTATGTGGTCGACGAGCTGCCCGAGCTCGTCTTCGGCGAGCTGCCGCTCGACCCGGAGCGGCAGGGGATCACCGGCCATTCCATGGGCGGGCACGGGGCGCTGACCATCGCCATGACCCGGCCGGGGACCTACCGCTCGCTCTCGGCGATCTCGCCGATCGCCAATCCGACGCGATCGGACTGGGGGCGCAAGCAGTTCGCCGCCTACCTCGGCGCGGACGAGGCGGCGTGGCGGGTGCACGACGCCAGCGTGCTGATGCGGGAGCAGGGATACCCGCGGCCGCTGCTGGTGGACCAGGGGGCGAAGGACCAGTTCCTCGACCTGCTGAAGCCCGAGACGCTGGCCGCGGCGGCGGCCGAGCGGCGCCAGCCGATGCATTTCCGCATGGTCGAGGACTACGACCACAGCTATTTCTATGTTGCCAGCGTCATGGAGGACCATGTGCGCTGGCACGCGGCGCACCTTTGAGCGCGCCGTAGCCAGGGAGCATCCCCGCGGGGGGTGCCAGAGCCAGGAGGAGGATACGTCAAGATGGGAATGATCGGGCAGGGGGCGCTCGCAGCGGCCCTGGCGGTGGTGCTCGCGGTGCCGGCATTCGCCCAGGAGGGCGACGTGGCGGCGGGCGAGAAGGTGTTCAAGAAGTGCGCCGCCTGCCACTCGCTCGACCCAGACGGCAAGGCCAAGGTGGGACCGGATCTCTACGGCGTGGTCGGCCGCACCACCGGGACGACGGAAGGCTTCAAGTATTCCGACGACATGGTGAAGGCGGGTGAGGAAGGGCACGTCTGGACGCCGGAGGAGATCTCGACCTTCCTCGAGGCCCCGAAGAAGATGTTCCCGAAGACCAAGATGACCTTCGCCGGGCTGAAGAAGCCCGAGGAGCGCGCCGACGTGATCGCCTATATCGAGAGCGTCAGCAACGGCGACTGAGCCGCGCGGCGGCGCGCCGGACGGGGGCTCCCGCCGGCCGCCGCGACCTTCGTGCCACCTCTTTTTTCCGGCCGATGCCATGTGGTGGACACGGTGTCGCACCGTCGCGCGGCCTCGCGCCGTGCGGCGCCTCTGGTCGCTGCGGTAATCGTGGCGGGACAATCCGTTAGCGGTCGCCGCGACGCCGGCCGGAGCGGGCCATACTTTCGGTTGAAGGGCGGACCGGTCTCGTTGACAACCGCCGGCCGAAGCAATTTCATAAGAAGTTAATATGGAGGGCGCCGGCGAGGCGCGCCCCTCGGGGGCGGGCAGACGGCGGATCGCCAAAGAGAGACGATGACGCAAGGGAGGTCCTGCATGAAACGGTGGTCACTGTCGGTCGCAGCTACGCTGCTCGTAGGGGTGGCGGCGCCTGCGCTGGCGAACGACTCGGTGCTGACGGAAACCGGCAACGCCAAGCAGTGGGCGATCCAGACCGGCGACTACGCCAACACCCGCTATTCCGAGCTCGACCAGATCAACAAGGACAACGTCGGGGATCTGCAGGTCGCCTGGACCTTCTCGACCGGCGTGCTGCGCGGCCACGAAGGCTCGCCGCTGGTCATCGGCGACATGATGTACGTCCACACGCCGTTCCCCAACACCGTCTACGCCCTCGACCTGGCGCAGGACGGCAGGATCGTCTGGAAGTACCATCCGCAGCAGGATCCGAACGTCATCGGCGTGATGTGCTGCGACACGGTCTATCGCGGTCTCGCCTATGCCGACGGGCTGCTGTTCCTGCACCAGGCCGACACCACGCTGGTGGCGCTCGACGCCAAGACCGGCGAGGTGAAGTGGAGCGTCGTGAACGGCGACCCGGCCAAGGGCGAGACCAACACGACGACGGTGCTGCCGGTGAAGGACAAGGTCATCGTCGGCATCTCCGGCGGCGAGTTCGGCGTGCGCGGCAGCGTCACTGCCTACAACATCGCCGACGGCAGCCTGGCCTGGCGGGCCTATTCGACCGGGCCGGACGAGGAGATGCTGGTCGATCCGGAGAAGACCACCCATCTCGGCAAGCCGATCGGCAAGGACAGCTCGCTGAACAGCTGGGAAGGCGACCAGTGGACGATCGGCGGCGGCACCACCTGGGGCTGGTACAGCTACGATCCCGATCTCGATCTCATCTACTACGGGACCGGCAACCCCTCGACCTGGAACCCCTCGCAGCGGCCGGGCGACAACCGGTGGTCGATGACCATCATGGCCCGCGATCCCGACGACGGGATGGCCAAGTGGTTCTACCAGATGACGCCGCACGACGAGTGGGACTTCGACGGCGTCAACGAGAACGTGCTGTTCGAGGCCGAGATCGACGGCACGGAGCGCAAGCTCCTGTTCCATCCCGACCGCAACGGCATCGCCTACACGCTCGACCGGGAGACGGGCGAGCTGCTCGTGGCCGAGAAGTACGACCCGGCGGTGAACTGGACGACCGGCGTCGACATGGACCCGAACTCCGAGACCTTCGGCCGGCCGCAGGTGGTGGCGCAGTATTCGACCGAGCAGAACGGCGAGGACGTGAACACGACCGGCATCTGCCCGGCCGCGCTCGGCACCAAGGACCAGCAGCCCTCGGCCTACTCGCCGAAGACCGGGCTGATGTACGTGCCGACCAACCACGTCTGCATGGACTACGAGCCGTTCCGGGTGAGCTATACCGCCGGCCAGCCCTACGTCGGCGCGACGCTCTCGATGTTCCCGGCGCCGAACAGCCATGGCGGCATGGGCAACTTCATCGCCTGGGATCCGGTCGCGGGCGAGATCAAGTGGTCGCTGCCCGAGCAGTTCTCGGTCTGGTCGGGCGCGCTGGCGACGGCCGGTGACGTGGTCTTCTACGGCACGCTCGAGGGCTACCTGAAGGCGGTCGACGCTGCGACGGGCAACGAGCTCTACAAGTTCAAGACCCCGTCCGGCGTGATCGGCAACGTCTTCACCTACGAGCGCGAGGGCAAGCAGTACGTGGGCGTCCTCTCGGGCGTCGGCGGCTGGGCCGGCATCGGCCTCGCGGCGGGCCTGACCAACGCGACCGACGGCCTCGGCGCGGTGGGCGGCTACGCGGCGCTCGCCGACTATACCGCCCTCGGCGGCCAGCTCACGGTCTTCGCGCTGCCCAACTGAGGGCCGCGACAGACAGGACTGAAACACGCGCCGCCCCGGACCTTCCGGGGCGGCGTTCGCGTCGGACGGGGCCAGCGCCCGGGCCAGACTAAAGTTTGATTTCCCTGCCCGGGGCGTCGGTCTAGCGTTCCGGGGACAGGCTTCTTGGGAGGAAGGGATGAGATCAGCCGCGCCGCTTCTGGCGTTCGCCATGCTCGTCGCCGGTGCGGCGTTTGCGCAGGACAGCTCGGGTGCCAATACCGAGGCCGTCGAGGACGACGGCGTGCGGTGGTTCAACTCGGACGGGGTCCCGACGTTCAAGATCGAGGCGGACGGGACGGTCGACTGGCCGACCTTCTCCGGCTATCGCCGCTACCATTCGGAATGCCACGTCTGCCACGGGCCGGATGGCGAGGGGTCGACCTATGCGCCGGCGCTGAAGGCCTCGGCGATGCGGCTCGACTACTACGAGTTCATCGAGGTGGTCGCCAGCGGCCGGCAGGTGGTCAACGCCGCCGACAACCAGGTGATGCCCGCCTTCGGCACCAATCCCAACGTCATGTGCTACCTCGACGACATCTGGACCTACCTCCGGGCGCGCGGCGTGGACGCCGTCCCGCGCGGCCGGCCGGCCAAGCGGGCCGACAAGTCCGAGGCCTATGCCGAGGCGGAGAAGGCCTGCATGGAGTCCTAGGGATGCGCGCGCTCGGCATAGCGATGGCGGCGGCCGTCGCCCTGGCCGGCCCGGTCGCGGCGCAGGTCGCCGACCTCGTCGACCACAGCGCCTTCCGGGTCTGCGCCGATCCGGCCAACCGGCCGCTCTCGGCCGAGGACGGCTCGGGCTTCGAGAACCGGATCGCCGAGCTCCTCGCCGGCAAGCTCGGCGTGCCGGTGCAATATACCTGGTTCCCGCAGGTGACCGGCTTCGTGCGGAACACGCTGCAGGCCGGCAAGTGCGACGTGGTGATGGGCTATGCCCAGGGCGACGAGCTCGTGCTCAACACCAACCATTACTACACCTCGACGCATGTGATCGTGGTGCGGAAGGACAGCGATCTCGCCGACGTCGACACGCTGCGCGACCCCCGCTTGCAGGGCCGGCGGATCGGCGTGGTGGCCGGCGCGCCGCCGTCGACGCACGTCGCGCGCCTCGGGATGATGAAGGATGCCGAGCCTTATGCCCTGATGACCGACCGGCGGGTCGAGGATCCGGCCGGGCAGATGCTGGCCGATCTCGAGGCGGGCAAGATCGATGCGGCGCTGCTCTGGGGGCCGATCGGCGGGCCGCTGGTGAAGCAGGGGCATCCCGGCCTGATCGCGACGCCGCTGCTCAAGGAGCCGGGGACGCCGCGGCTCGTCTTCCGCATCACCATGGGGGTGCGGGCCGGCGAGGACGAGTGGAAGCGCGAGCTCAACAGCCTGATCCGCCGCAACCAGGACGAGATCGACGCCATCCTGCGCGACGCGGGGGTGCCGATCTTCGACGATTTCGGCAAGGGCGAGAAGCCGGTGGCGGAGGCCGCGCCGCAGGAGTGATCGCTCAGGCGTCGGCCTTGGGGCGGAGGCGGGCGCTCGCCTCGATGACCAGGGGATGCAGGCCCTCGGCGCCGGAATCGACCAGGCGGAACAGTTCCTCGCGCATCTCGGGGGTCCAGTAGTCCTGGAGATGGCCCGCCACGCGGCCGGCCTGGTCCTCGCGCCGCTGGGTCGCGAAGAAGGTGCCGATCTGGTTCGCCATGGTGACCAGCCGGTCATGCGACATTGCGGTTCTCCGTCTCGATGCGGCGCGGATGGGAGAAGACCGCGAAGGTCGTCTCGCGCGCCAAGGCGACAAGGGTGAGGCCGGCCGCCTCGGCGAGGCGCACGGCGTGGGCGGTGGGCGCCGAGACGCCGACGACGACGGGGAACCCGGCCACGGCGGCCTTCTGCACCATGTCGACCGAGACGCGGCTCGTCAGCACGGCCGCGCCGGTACTCGCGTCCTCGCCGCGCTGCGCCAGGGCGCCGACGAGCTTGTCGAGCGCATTGTGCCGCCCGACGTCCTCGTAGGCCGCGACGATGCCCTCGCCCGGGCGCCAGAAGGCGGCGGCATGGACCGCGTGCGTCTCGCGATGAAGCGGCTGCGCCGCACCGAGCGCAGCCACCGCCGCCTCGACGTCGCGGGCGCGGAGCCGGAGATCGGCGCTCACCTCGGGCAGCGGGCGGACCGCCTCGGCGAGGCTGTCGATGCCGCAGAGCCCGCAGCCGACCGGCCCGAGCAGGTAGCGCCGCCGCGCTGCCAGCGCCTCGGCGCGGCCGCTGGCCAGCCACATGCGGATCTCGATGCCCTCGGGCTGCTCGACGACCTCGAGGTTCTCGATCTCCTCCGGCTGCGCGACGATGCGCTCGGTCAGGCTGAAGCCGAGGCCGAAGACCTCGAGATCGCAGGGCGTGGCCATGAGCACCGCCTGCGTCGTGCCGTCGTAGACCATGGCGACCGCCGTCTCCTCCGGCAGCGCCGGCACGACCGCGCGGGCCACGCCGGCGCGGACCGAGAGGCCGGGGACGCGGACGCTCGGCCGCATCGGCTACTCGGCGGCCGGCAGGATGCGCCGCGACTGCTCGGCGCGCGCGGCATATTCCTCCTGCCACTCGGTGCGGCCGTTCGAGAGCGACACCTGCACCGCCGTCACCTTGTACTCCGGGCAGTTGGTCGCCCAGTCGGAGAAGTCGGTGGTGACGACGTTGGCCTGGGTGTCGGGGTGGTGGAAGGTGGTATAGACCACCCCCGGCATCACCCGGTCGGTGACCTGCGCCCGCAGCGAGGTCTCGCCGGAGCGGGAGGCGAGCTTGACCCAGTCGCCTTCCTTGATGCCGCGCTGCTCGGCGTCGTGCGGATGGATCTCGAGCAGGTCCTCGTCGTGCCAGACGACGTTCGCCGTGCGCCGGGTCTGCGCGCCGACGTTGTACTGGCTGAGGATGCGCCCGGTGGTCAGCAGCAGCGGGAAGCGCGGGCCGGTCCGCTCGTCGGTCGCGACATATTCGGTGACGATGAACTTGCCCTTGCCGCGCACGAAGGTGTCGACGTGCATCACCGGCGTGCCCTCCGGGCGCGCCTCGTTGCACGGCCACTGCACCGATCCCTTCTCGTCGATGAGGTCGAAGGTCACCCCGGCGAAGGTCGGCGTCGTCGCGGCGATCTCGTCCATGATCTGCGAGGGATGGGTATAGGTCCAGTCCCCCCCCATGGCGTTGGCGAGGAGCTGGGTCACCTCCCAGTCGGCATATCCCGCCCGCGGCGCGATCACCGTACGCACGCGGTTGATGCGCCGCTCCGAGTTGGTGAAGGTGCCGTCCTTCTCGAGGAAGCTCGAGCCGGGCAGGAAGACGTGCGCGTAGTTCGCCGTCTCGTTCAGGAAGAGGTCGTGCACGATCACGCATTCCATCGCCGCCAGCCCGGCGGCGACGTGGCGGGTGTCGGGATCGGACTGCAGGATGTCCTCGCCCTGGCAGTAGAGCCCCTTGAAGGTGCCGGCGACCGCGGCGTCGAGCATGTTGTTGACCCGCAGGCCCGGCTCGGTGTCGAGCGTGACGCCCCAGATATCCTCGTAGGTCGCCCGCACGTCGGCATGCTTGATGTGGCGGTAGCCGGGCAGCTCGTGCGGGAAGGAGCCCATGTCGCAGGATCCCTGCACGTTGTTCTGGCCGCGCAGCGGGTTCACGCCGACGCCCGGGCGCCCGATGTTGCCGGTCATCATGGCGAGGTTCGCGATCGCCATCACCGCCGTCGAGCCCTGGCTGTGCTCGGTGACGCCGAGCCCGTAGTAGATCGCCGCATTGCCGCCGGTGGCGTAGAGCCGGGCGGCGGCGCGCAGCTCGGCCGGGTCGATGCTGGTCAGCGGCGCCGTCGCCTCCGGGCTGTGGCGCGGGTCGGAGATGAACTCGGCATAGTCGCGGAACTCGTCCCAGTCGCAGCGCTCGCGGATGAAGGCCTCGTCGATCAGGCCCTCGGTGACGATGACGTGCGCCATGGCCGAGATGGCCGCAACGTTGGTGCCGGGCCGCAATGCGAGGTGGTGCGCCGCCTCGACGTGCGGCGAGCGGACGAGGTCGATGCGCCGCGGGTCGAGGACGATGAGCTTCGCCCCCTCGCGCAGCCGCTTCTTCATCCGGCTGGCGAAGACCGGGTGGCCGTCGGTCGGATTGGCGCCGATGACGACCATGACATCGGCCTGCTCGACCGAATCGAAGTCCTGGGTGCCGGCCGAGGTGCCGAAGGTCTGGCCGAGCCCGTAGCCGGTCGGCGAGTGGCAGACGCGCGCGCAGGTGTCGGTGTTGTTGTTGAGGAAGACGGCGCGGGCGAGCTTCTGCACCAGGTAGGTTTCCTCGTTGGTGCAGCGGCTCGAGGTCAGGACGCCGATCGACTTGCGCCCGTAGGTCTGCTGCAGCGCCTTGAGGCGGGTGGCGGCGTAGGTGATCGCCTCCTCCCAGCTCACCTCGGTCCACGGCTCGTCGATCGAGTCGCGGATCATCGGCTTCAGGATGCGGTCCTTGTGGCTGGCGTAGCCGTAGGCGAAGCGGCCCTTGACGCAGGAATGCCCGTGGTTCGCCTTGCCGTGCCGGTAGGGCATCATCCGCACCAGCTGGTCGCCGTTCAGCTCGGCCTTGAACGAGCAGCCGACGCCGCAGTAGGCGCAGGTGGTGATGATCGAGCGGGTCGGCATGCCGAGCTCGGCGATCGACTTCTCCTGCAGCGCCGCGGTCGGGCAGGCCTGCACGCAGGCGCCGCAGCTCACGCAGTCCGAGGAGAGGAAGTTGTCGCCCGCCATGCCGGCCGAGACGACGCTGTCGAAGCCGCGGCCCTCTATCGTCAGCGCGAAGGTGCCCTGCACCTCGTCGCAGGCGCGCACGCAGCGCGAGCAGACGATGCACTTGGCCGGGTCGAAGCTGAAATAGGGGTTGCTGTCGTCCTGCGGCAGGTAGCGCGGGTTCGCCTCGCCGTTGCGCTGCGGCGCGGCGTGGTTGTCGCCCGGCTCGTAGCGGATCTCGCGCAGGCCGACGACGCCGGCCATCTCCTGCAGCTCGGTGCCGCCGTTCGCGGTCGAGGTCAGGAAGTCGCGCGGATAGTCGGAGAGGTAGAGCTCCATCACGCCCTTGCGCAGGCGGCGGACCTTCTCGCTCTGGGTGTGCACCACCATCCCCGCGGCGACAGGCGTCGTGCAGGAGGCGGGCAGGCCGCGGCGGCCCTCGATCTCGACGACGCAGAGCCGGCAGGAGCCGAAGGCCTCCATGCTGTCGGTGGCGCAGAGCTTCGGCACCGGGATGCCGGCGAGCGCCGCCGCGCGCATCACGCTGGTGCCCTCCGGCACCTCGACCGCGAAGCCGTCGATCGTCAGCGAGACCATCTCCTCGGAGCGGGAGGGGGGCGTGCCGAGGTCGCGGTCGGCGTCCCAGGGAATGACGAAGTCCTTCATTCGGCAGCCTCCTTGTGGCTGGCGCTGAAATCCTCGGGGAAGTGCCGGAGCGCCGACATCACCGGGAAGGGGGTGAAGCCCCCGAGGGCGCAGAGCGAGCCGTCCTTCATGGTATCACAGAGGTCGGTCAGGATCTCGACCCCCGCCGCGTCGCCGCGGGCGATGCGGTCGATGGTCTCGACTCCCCGGACCGAGCCGATGCGGCAGGGGGTGCACTTGCCGCAGCTCTCGACGGCGCAGAACTCCATGGCGAAGCGGGCCATCTTCATCATGTCGACCGTGTCGTCGAAGACGACGATGCCGGCGTGGCCGATCAGCCCGCCCTGGCCGTCGAACTCCTCGTAGCCGAAGGGGGTGTCGAACTTGCCGACCGGCATGTAGGCGCCGAGCGGGCCGCCGACCTGCACCGCCTTCACCGGCCGGCCGGAGGCGGTGCCGCCGCCGATCTCCTCGACGATCTCGCCGAGCGTCATGCCGAAGGCGGTCTCGAAAAGGCCGCCGTACCTGACGTTGCCGGCGATCTGCAGCGGGATGGTGCCGCGCGAGCGCCCGAGGCCGAAGTCCTTGTAGAAGGCCGCGCCCTTCTCGAGGATCACCGGGACCGAGGCGAGGGAGATCACGTTGTTGATGATGGTCGGCTTGCCGAAGAGGCCGGCGATCGCCGGCAGCGGCGGCTTGGCGCGGACAACGCCGCGCTTGCCCTCGAGCGAGTTGAGCAGGCTCGTCTCCTCGCCGCAGACGTAGGCGCCGGCGCCGACGCGCACCTCCATGTCGAAGGCCCGGTCCGAGCCGAGCACCGAGCGGCCGAGGAGGCCGGCGTCGCGCGCGATGGCGATCGCGGCCTGCATTGCCGCGATGGCGTCGGGATATTCCGAGCGGACGTAGAGATAGCCCATGTCGGCGCCGACGGCGATGCCGGCGATCACCATGCCCTCGATCAGCACGAAGGGGTCGCCCTCCATGATCATCCGGTCGGCGAAGGTGCCGCTGTCGCCCTCGTCGGCGTTGCAGACCACGTACTTGCGATCGGCCTTCGCGTCGAGGACCGTGGCCCACTTGATGCCGGTCGGGAAGCCGGCGCCGCCGCGGCCGCGAAGGCCGCTCCCGGTCACCTCGTCGACGATGGCGCGGCCGTCCATCCCGAGCGCCCGGCGCAGGCCGGCGAGGCCGCCGTTCGCCTCGTACTCGGCGAGCGAGAGCGGGTCGGTGAGGCCGCAGCGGGCGAAGGTGAGCCGGGTCTGGCGGGCGAAGAAGGGGATTGCCTCGACCGGCCCGAGCGCCAGCGGATGTGCGCCGAAGCCGGCATCGAAAAGGCCCGGCACGTCCGCCGCGGAGACGGGCCCGAAGGCGGTGCGCCCGGCCGCCGTCTCGACCTCGAGGAGGGGCTCGAGCCAGATCATGCCGCGGGTGCCGTTGCGAACCAGTTCGACGGCGAGGCCGCGGCGCTCGGCCTCGGCGGCGACGGCGCGCGCCACGGCATCGGCGCCGAGGGCGCGGGCGGCGGCGTCGCGGGGGACGTAGATCCTCATGCGCCCGCCTCCTCGAGGAGCGCGGCGACGCGCTCGGGCGAGGCGCGGCCGAGCGGCACGTCGTCGAGCATCGCCGAGGGGCCGCAGGCGCAGAGCCCGAGGCAGTAGACCGGCTCGACCGTCAGCCGCCCGTCGGCTGTGGTGCCGTGCCAGTCGACCCCGAGGCGGGCAAGCGTCTCGGCGGCCGCCGCCTCGCCGCCCATCGCCTGGCAGGCCTCGGCGCGGCAGAGGCGCAGCACGTGGCGGCCGCCCGGCTCGGCGCGGAAGTCGTGGTAGAAGGAGACGACGCCGTGCACCTCGGCGCGCGTCTGGTTCAGCGCCTCGGCGATCATCGGCACTGCCTGCTGCGGCACATGGCCGAAGGCCTCCTGCAGCGCGTGCAGCATCGGCAGCAACGGCCCCTCGCGCCCGAGATGCTCCTCGATGATGGCGGCGATATGTTCGGTCGTTGGCGCTGCCTGACTCGGTCGCATGACGACCCCTCCCGGTGGCTCGGTCCTTCCGTCCCATCTGGCCCGCATCCATGCAGATCTCAATATCGACGTTTCGTGGATCGATAGGGATCTCTTATCGGCGCGGTGGGAACCCTTGGACTCCATTACCTTCTATAATAGCCCGCCGTGCCGCCGATTTCATGGGCAATCGACCATTCTTGACCCTCAGCCGAACCCCGCCTCGCCCACGTCCGAGATCGACCGGCTCATCTGCACCAGCGCCTCGAGGATCGGCGTGTGCGGCTCGCGGTAGGGGGCGATCAGGCCGACCGAGTGCGGCGGGCGGATCGCGCGCATCGGGATCACCCGGAGCGGCCGGCCGACGGCGAGGAACTCGGCGAGCTGGCGCGGCAGGATCGTCCCCCAGTCGCCGGCCTCGACATGCGCCATGATCACGACGGTCGAGTTCGACTGGATGGCGGCATCGGCGGCGATGCCGGCCTCGTAGAGGTTCTGGTTGACGATGCGCCGGTTCTGCATGTCGGGGGTGAGCAGGCAGAGCGGCAGGCCGGCGAGATCCTCCCAGGCGATCTCGGCCCGGTCGGCGAGCGGATGGTCCTCGCGGCAGACCCAGCGATAGGTCTCGCGGTAGAGCGGCACGGCTGTCACCTGCCCGAGCGGCTCGTTGTCGAGATAGGAGATGCCGGCGTCGACCTGCAGGTTCTCGATCATGGCGAGGATCTCGATCGAGGTCTGCGAGCGGATGGTGAAGCGCACGTTGGGATGCGCGCGGCTGAAGCGCACGGTCAGCCCGGCCGCCACCGTCAGCGCCGTCGGGATGATGGCGAGGCGCAGGTCGCCCGAGAGCCCGTGCCGCGCCGCCCGCATCTCCTCCCTGAGCGTCCGGGTGTCGCCGACGATGCGCCGCGCCCAGTGCAGCACCCGCTGCCCCTCGGGCGTCAGGCCGCCGAAGCGCGAGCTGCGCCAGACCAGCATCACCCCGAGCTGTCCCTCGAGCTGCTTGATCCCGGCCGACAGGGTCGGCTGGGTGATGCCGAGGCTCTCGGCCGCCCGGCCGAAATGCTCCTCGCGGGCGAGGGCGATGAACATCTCGAGCTTGTCGATCAAGGAAACCCCCCGGCATGATCGCGGCATCCGCGCCCGAGGCTAGCGCACTCCGCCTGCGAGGGAAGCCCGCCGTCGCGCGGCGGGCGGACTTTCAGGCATATCCCGAAGGTGCTTTCGCGGCGGGCCATCTGGACAGAATGCCGCAGAAAACTGACCATCGCCGCACGGACCGGATCGGGAACAGCGCCTCGCGCCTGGGCACCCGCAACGACAGGACCGGATTCACCCAAATCAGGAGAAACGCCGGATGGCAATAGCCACGCATCCCGTCGACGAGGTGCTGCCAGCACCGAAGCTCTTCACCCTCGGCCTGCAGCACGTGCTCGTCATGTATGCCGGCGCCATCGCCGTCCCGCTCATCATCGGCCGCGCCCTCGCGCTCGAGCCGAGGGACGTCGCCTTCCTGATCTCCGCCGACCTCTTCGTCTGCGGCATCGTCTCCATCATGCAGTCCTTCGGCATGGGCCGGTATTTCGGCATCAAGCTGCCGGTGATGATGGGCGTCACCTTCGCCTCGGTCGGCCCGATGGTCTCCATGGCGGTCGCCAACCCCGGCCCGGACGGCGCGCGCATCATCTTCGGCGCGATCATCGGCGCCGGCGCCATCGCCATCCTGCTCGCGCCGCTGATGAGCCGGCTGCTGCGGTTCTTCCCGCCGGTGGTCACCGGGACGATCATCCTCGTCATCGGCGTCTCGCTGATGCGCGTGGGCATCAACTGGATCTTCGGCAACCCGGTCGGCCCGACCGCGCCGCGGCTCGTCAACCCCGAGCATACCGCCTGGCTCGATTCGCTGCGCGGCCTCGGCACGGCGGTGCCGCCGATCCCCGAGGGGCTGAAGCTCGCGCCGACCGTCAACAACCCGGCCTATGCCTCGATCTCCAACATCGTCCTGTCGCTCGTCGTGCTCGGCGTCGTCGTCGGCATCGCCCGCTTCGGCCGCGGGTTCATGTCGAACATCGCCGTGCTCGTCGGCATCATCGTCGGCGGCATCATCGCCGCGGCGCTCGGCATGATGGACTTCCACAAGGTGGGCGAGGCGGCCTGGTTTGCGCCGATCACCCCCTTCCACTTCGGCACGCCGGTCTTCCACGTCGTCCCGATCATCACCATGACCCTCGTCATGATCGTCGTCATGATCGAGTCGACCGGCATGTTCCTGGCGCTGAGCGACATGACCGGCAAGAAGATCACCCCGACCGAGCTCTCCGCCGGGCTGCGCATGGACGGCCTCGGCACCATCCTCGGCGGCATGTTCAACACCTTCCCCTACACCTCCTTCTCGCAGAACGTCGGCCTCGTCGGCGTGACCGGGGTGCGCTCGCGCTTCGTCTGCGTCGCCGGCGGCGCCATCATGATCGTGCTCGGCCTCATCCCCAAGATGGGCGCGCTGGTCGAGGCGCTGCCGACGGTGGTGCTGGGCGGCGCGGGCGTCGTGATGTTCGGCATGGTCGCCGCCACCGGCATCCGCATCCTCGCGGCGGTGGACTTCAAGACGAGCCGCAACAACCTGTTCATCGTTGCGATCTCGCTCGGCCTGAGCATGATCCCGCTGGTGGCGCCGGACTTCGAGATGTGGCTGCCGCACGCCATCGAGCCGCTGATCGACTCCGGCATCCTGCTCGCCGCGATCAGCTCGGTGGCGCTCAACATGATCTTCAACGGTGCCGGCGGCAGCGAGGAGGATCTCCGCGCCGCGGCCATGGCCGACGGCGGCCACTGAGCCCGCACGAACCGCGAAGGGGCCCGGCGCGCGCCGGGCCCCTTCGGCATTGGCAGGGGCCACCCGCCGCGGCGCGCCCCTGGTAGGCCCGGCAGGATTCGAACCTGCAACCCAAGCGTTATGAGCGCTCTGCTCTGACCGTTGAGCTACGGGCCCCCGGCCCCTGCTAGCTTGGCCGGGTCGCGAGCGTCAAGCGCGTGTTCCCTTGGCCGTGCGCATGCGCTAGAGGGGCGGCGCGGGAGTGCGCAGCGGAGACGTGTCGTGACCGATCGCCGGAACGGGCTGACCTATGCCGATGCCGGCGTCGACATCGACGCCGGCAACGCGCTGGTGGAGCGGATCAAGCCGGCGGCGGCGGCCACGGCGCGGCCGGGAGTGATGGCGGGCCTGGGCGGCTTCGGCGCGCTCTTCGACCTCAGGGCCGCCGGATACGCCGATCCGGTGCTCGTGGCGGCGACCGACGGGGTGGGGACGAAGCTGAGGCTCGCGATCGAGACCGGGCGGCTCGGCAGCGTCGGGATCGACCTCGTCGCGATGTGCGTGAACGACCTCGTGTGCGAGGGGGCCGAGCCGCTCCTCTTCCTCGACTATTTCGCGACCGGCCGGCTCGACGTCGAGGCGGCCGCGGCGGTGATCGAGGGGATCGCGGCGGGCTGCGCCGAGGCCGGAGCGGCGCTGGTCGGCGGCGAGACGGCGGAGATGCCGGGGATGTACGCGGGCGGCGACTTCGATCTCGCCGGGTTCGCCGTCGGGGCGATGGAGCGGGGGAGCGCGCTGCCGCAGGCGGTGGCGGCGGGCGATGTGCTCATCGGGCTCGCCTCGAGCGGCGTGCATTCCAACGGCTTCAGCCTGGTGCGGCGCATCGTGGCGGCAAGCGGACTCGGGTGGGAGGCGGCCTCGCCCTTCGGCGAGGGAAGCCTCGGCGCGGCGTTGCTCACGCCGACGCGCATCTACGTGCGGCCGGCGCTGGCGGCGATCCGGGCCGGGGGCGTGCGGGGTCTCGCGCATGTGACCGGCGGCGGGCTGACCGAGAATCTGCCGCGGGTGCTGCCGGCGGGGCTGGGGGCGGCGATCGACCTCGACGCCTGGCCGCTGCCGCCGGTCTTCGCCTGGCTGCGCGACGCGGGCGGGGTGACCGAGGCGGAGATGCTGAAGACCTTCAACTGCGGCATCGGCATGGTCGCCGTGGTGGCGCCGGACCGGGCGGAGGCGCTCGCCGGCCTGCTCGAGCAGGCGGGCGAGGCGCCGATCGCCATCGGGCAGGTGGTGCCGGGGGCCGGCGTGCGCTATTCGGGGGCGCTGTGAGGCGCAGGCGGGTCGCCATCCTCATCTCCGGGGGCGGCTCGAACATGCTGGCGCTGGCGCGGGACATGGCGGCCGCCGATCATCCGGCCGAGGTCTGCCTCGTGCTCGCGAACCGCCCGGAGGCCGGCGGGCTGGTGCGGGCGCGGGAACTCGGGCTGCCGGTGGCGGCGGTCGATCACCGCGCGTTCGGGGCCGACAGGGCGGCCTTCGAGGCGGCGATGGCGCGGCCGCTGGCGGAGAGCGGGGCGGAGATCCTGTGCCTCGCCGGCTTCATGCGGGTGCTGACGCCGCGGTTCATCGCCGCCTGGGAAGGGCGGATGCTCAACATCCATCCGTCGATCCTGCCGCTCTTCCCCGGGCTCGACACCCATGCCCGGGCGCTGGCGGCCGGGATGGCGGTGCATGGCTGCACCGTCCACGAGGTGACGGCCGAGCTCGATTCGGGGCCGATCCTCGGGCAGGCAGTGATCGCGGTCGAGGCAGGCGACACGCCGGCGAGCCTCGCGGCGCGACTCCTTCCCATGGAGCACCGGCTCTATCCCGCCGTCCTGCGGCGGTTCGCCTCGGGGGACCGGCGGCCGGTGGCGATCCTCGGGTGAAGCCCGCGGACGCACGGTGCCAAAAGAAAATCCCCGCCGACCGGCGTCGGCGGGGATTTCTTCCTTCGGCAGTGCCCGTCAGGCCCGGATCAGCCCCATGTTCTCTAGCTTCAGGATCACCTGCTGGGCGCAGTAGTCGACGTCGAGGTTCTCGGTGTCGAGCACGAGCTCGGGCGTCTTCGGCGCCTCGTAGGGGTCGGAGATGCCGGTGAATTCCTTGATCTTCCCCTCGCGCGCCAGCTTGTAGAGCCCCTTGCGGTCGCGCCGCTCGCACTCCTCGAGGCTGGTCGCGACGTGCACCTCGACGAAGGCGCCGTAGGCCTCGACCATCTCGCGCACCGCGCCGCGGGTCGCCTCGTAGGGCGCGATCGGCGCGCAGAGGGCGATGCCGCCGTTCTTGGTGATCTCCGAGGCGACATAGCCGATGCGGCGGATGTTGATGTCCCTGTGCTCCTTGGAGAATCCGAGCTCGCTCGACAGGTGCTTGCGCACCACGTCGCCGTCGAGCAGCGTCACCGGCCGCCCGCCCATCTCCATGAGCTTGGTCATCAGCGCGTTGGCGATCGTCGATTTGCCCGAGCCGGAGAGGCCGGTGAAGAAGACGGTGAAGCCCTGCCTGGCGCGCGCCGGCTTCGACTTGCGGAGCTCGGCGACGACGGCGGGGAAGGAGAACCAGTCGGGGACCTCGAGCCCCTCCTGCAGGCGCCGGCGCAGCTCGGTGCCGGAGATGTCGAGGATCGTCATTCCTTCCTCGACCTCGTCGCGCGGCTCATACTGCGCCTTCTCCTGGACGTAGACCATCTGCTTGAAGTCGACCATCTCGACGCCGATCTCGTCCTGGTGCTTGCCGAAGAGCTCCTGCGCCTCGTAGGGGCCGTAGAAGGGATTGCCCTTCGAATCCTTGCCCGGCCCGGCATGGTCGCGCCCGACGATCATGTGGGTGCAGCCGTGGTTGCGCCGGATGATGCCGTGCCAGACCGCCTCGCGCGGGCCGCCCATGCGCATGGCGAGGTTGAGGAGCGAGAGCGTGGTCGTCGAGGCCGGATACTGGTCGAGCACCGCCTCGTAGCAGCGCACGCGGGTGAAATGGTCGATGTCGCCGGGCTTGGTCATGCCGACGACCGGGTGAATGAGCAGGTTCGCCTGAGCCTCGCGGGCGGCGCGGAAGGTCAGCTCCTGGTGCGCCCGGTGCAGCGGGTTGCGGGTCTGGAAGGCGACGATCCGCCGCCAGCCGAGCTTGCGGAAATAGGCGCGCAGCTCGTTCGGCGTGTTGCGCCGCGAGCGGAAGTCGTAGTGCACCGGCTGCTGGATGCCGGTGATCGGCCCGCCGAGGTAGACGGGCCCCGAGCGGTTGACGAGGAAGTTCACCGTCGGATGCGCCGTGTCCTCGGTGGCGAAGACGCCGCGCGCCTCGGCCAGCCGGTCCGGCGTCCAGCGGTCGGTGACCGACATGATGGCGAGGATGACGCCTTCCTGGTCGCGCAGGGCGATGTCCTGGCCGGGCTCGATCGTCGCGGCGAAGGCCTCGCTCACGTCGAGGGTGATCGGCATCGGCCAGAGGGTGCCGTCGGCGAGGCGCATCTCGCGGACCACGCCGTCGTAGTCCTCCTGCCCGAGGAAGCCCTTGAGCGGGTGGAAGCCGCCGTTCATCAGCAGCTCGAGGTCGCAGATCTGGCGAGGCGTCAGGTCCCAGGACGGCAGGTCCGCCGCCTCGAGCTTGAGCTTCGCCGCGCTGTCGGCCGAAACGTAGAGCTCGGGGATCGGCGTGAGATTGCTGGCAGTCATTTCTGGGGTACCTCGGAAAGCTGATTCGACAGGGCGGTCCTAGCAGCCGCGCCGCGCGCGGTCAAAGCGCCTCGGGCCGTTCATCATGATAAATTCGCCGCGGTGCAGCATCGGCGAACGCGCCTGAAATCAAAGTCGATTCCGGTGCCCCGCCGGCGCAATATCGCTGCGCGGACCCGCGAGCGGTTGTCCGCCGGGGCGCGGACGGCTATGCCGCCGGCGAGCCCGAGAAGCGGAGAGACGAGCTTGGCGGAGCGGTTCCTTTACGCGCTGGCGTGGCTGGTGGCCGCCGCCTGCCTCGCACCGATCGCCGCGGCGGCGGTGGCGGCGCTGGCCGGGGATCTCGCGACCTGGAACGGCCTCGTGACGACGGTGCTGCCGGTCTATGTCGTCAACACGCTGCTTCTCGTGCTGCTGGTCGCGGCCGGCGCGGCGGCGGTCGGCACCGGGGCGGCCTGGCTCGTCACCATGTACCGCTTTCCGGGCGTGCGGATCCTCGAGGTCGTCCTGGTGCTGCCGCTCGCCTTTCCCGCCTATGTCCTTGCCTACGCCTATACCGACCTCCTGTCGCATCCGGGCCTGGTGCAGAGCACGCTCAGGGCGGTGACGGGCTGGGGGCCGCGCGACTACTGGTTCCCGAACGTCCGCTCGCTGCCCGGTGCGGCGACGATGCTCGTCTGCGTCTACTATCCTTACGTCTACCTGCTGGCGCGGACGGCCTTCGCGCAGCAGTCGGCGACGGCCTATCTGGCGGCGCGGACGCTCGGGCAGGGGCCGTGGGGCGCCTTCTTCCGGGTCAGCCTGCCGATCGCGCGCCCGGCGATCGCCGCGGGGACGCTGCTCGCGGTGATGGAGACGATCGCCGACTACGGGACGGTCGCGCACTTCAACGTCAGGACCTTCTCGACCGGCATCTACCAGTCGTGGTTCGCCATGCAGGACCGGGCGGCGGCGGCGCAGCTCGCGCTCTGCCTGCTCGGCTTCGCGCTGCTTCTCGCCGCGCTCGAGCGGGTCCAGCGCGGCCAGACCCGCTCCTACATGCGCGGCGGCGGCAGGCTGGGCGGGATGGCGCGGCAGCCGCTCGCGGGCTGGCGCGCGGCGGCGGCGAGCCTCCTCTGCCTGCTGCCCGTCCTCGTCGGCTTCATCCTGCCGGCGGTCGTCCTCGGCGGGATGGCGGCGGGTTCGGGCCAGAGCGTCCTCGATCCGCGCTACCTGCGCTTCGTCAGCCACTCGCTCCTGCTCGCGGGCTGCGCGGCGGCGGTGACCGTCGCCGGCGCCATCCTGATCGGCTTTCGCGCGCGGATGCGGCCAGGGCGGAGCTCGCGTCTGCTCCTGCTCGGGGCGGGGCTCGGCTATGCGGTGCCGGGTGCAGTGATCGCCGTGGGGCTCCTCGTGCCCTTCGCGGGGCTCGACAACCTCATCGACGCCTGGGCGCGGGAGCGGTTCGGCGTCTCGACCGGGCTTCTCTTCACCGGGACGATCGGGCTCCTCGTCGTGGCCTACATGGTCCGCTTCATGGCGGTCGCGCTCAACGCCTTCGACGCGGGTCTCGCCACGGTCAGCCCGCATATCGACGCGGTCGCCCGCACGCTTGGCCGCGGACCGATGGGGCTGCTCGGGCGGGTGCATCTGCCGGTGCTGCGCGGCAGCCTGCTGACGGCGCTGCTGATCGTCTTCGTCGACAGCCTGAAGGAGCTGCCCGCGACGCTCATCATGCGGCCGTTCAACTTCGACACGCTGGCGGTGCAGGCCTATCGGCTCGCCGCGGACGAGCGTCTCGCCGCCGCCGCGGTGCCGAGCCTTGTCATCGGCGGGATCGGGCTCCTGCCGGTCGTCCTGCTCTGCCGGGCGATCTCGGCCGAGGGACGCAAAGCGGCCGGGGCAGCGGCGCCCCGGCCGTCGCCGGCGTGATGGCACCGGCCCGCCGCGGGGCGGGCCGGCGCCGATCGGGTCAGGGGAAGCCGATCTCGTTGAAGATCGCCTGCGCCTTCGGCTGGTTCTCGCCGAGGGCGGAGAGGTTCAGCGTGTCGCTGGTGAAGGTGCCGAAGGAGGCGGGGACCGCCGCCACCTCGGCATCCGGCGCGGCCGGGTACTCGTAGTTCTGGTTGGCGAAATAGGCCTGCGCCTCGGGCGTCGCGAGATACTCGAGGAAGCTGATCGCCGCGTCGCGGTTCGGCGCGTTGGCGGCGACCCCGGCGGCGGCGACGTTCACGTGCGTGCCGGTCGTCTCCTGGTTGGGGAAGATCACCCCGATATTCTCCGCACCCTCGATGATGCCCGCCTCCTCGTTGCCGACGCCGCGGAAGAAATAGTAGGTGTTCGCCACCGCGATGTCGCAGGCGCCGGAGACGACGCCCTTGATCTGGTCGCTGTCGCCGCCCTCCGGGGCGCGCGCGAGGTTGGCGAGCAGCCCCTCGGCCCAGGCCTTGGCCGCCTCCTCGCCGTGGTTGGCGATCATCGCCGACATGAGCGAGAGGTTGTAGACGTTCGACGACGAGCGGATGCAGATCTTGCCCTTGTAGGCCGGATCCGCCAGCGCCTCGTAGGTCTGCGGCGGGTTCTCGACCCGGTCCTTGGCGTAGAGGATCACCCGGGCGCGCTGCGAGAGGCCGAACCACTTGCCGTCGGGGTGGCGCAGGTGGGCGGGGATGCGCTCCTCGAGCACCGCGGATTCGACCGGCTGCAGCAGGCCGTCGCGGTCGGCGAGCCAGATGCGGCCGGCGTCGACGGTCAGGAAGATGTCGGCCGGGCTGTTGTCGCCCTCGGCCTTCAGGCGCGCGATCAGCTCCTCGGGCGAGCCCTCGATGCGGTTCACCGCGATGCCCGTGGCGGCGGTGAAATTGTCGTAGAGCGCCTCGTCGGTGTCGTAGTGCCGCGAGGAGTAGACGTTGACCTCGGCGGCCAGGACAGGCGCGGCGGCGAGTGCGGCAAGCACGGCGGCGATTGTCGATCTGATGGGCTGCATGCGGATCTCCCGTGTTTTCCGACTGAATGCGTCAGGTATAGGGACCGACGGTCGGCGGGGAGTCAACCGGGGAAAACGGCAGATCCGGTCGAGTGTCAGTAGTCGCGCTCGAAGAAGACGCCGAAGGTCGTGTTCCCGTCGGAGCCGACCGAGGCGCGGGCGGTGACGTTGCGGTTCACCTCGAGATTGACGGCGGCACGGCTCTCGCCGCGCGTGTCGGACTGGACGTCCAGATAGACGTTCTCGCTCAGGTACTTGCCCGCCCGGACCGCTGTCGCGCCGGAGTCCTCGGTGATGATGTCGAGGTCGTCGAGGCCGGTGGCGCCGCGGATCTGGCTCATGATGCCGGGGCCTCCGCCGCCGCCGGCGAGCTCGGCCGCGGCGGCGGCGAGCTGCGCGAGCTGGAAGGCGGAGAGATCGGCGGTGGCGCGGTTGAAGAGGACGCGCGCCAGCACCTCGTCCTGCGGCAGGGGAGGCTCGGAGGAGAAGGTGATCTC
>NZ_CALLYO010000584.1 GCF_937858865.1 uncultured Amaricoccus sp.
CCGGCACCGGCATGGGGCCGGGGGCGGTCGGCTTCGTGCTCGGCATCGTCAAGGCCTATACGACGCGGGTGGGGGAGGGGCCGTTCCCGGCCGAGCTCCGCGACGCGACCGGCGAGAAGCTCGGCGAGCGCGGGCGCGAGTTCGGCACCGTGACGGGCAGGAAGCGCCGCTGCGGCTGGTTCGACGCGGTGCTGGTGCGCCAGACCTGCACCACCGGCGGGGTCACCGGCATCGCGCTGACCAAGCTCGACGTGCTCGACGGCTTCGAGGAGCTGAAGATCTGCGTCGCCTACGAGCTCGACGGCGAGCGGCTCGACCATCTGCCGACCGCCGCCGCGCATCAGGCGCGGGTGAAGCCCGTCTACGAGACGCTGGCCGGCTGGAACGAGACCACCGCCGGCGCCCGCTCCTGGGCCGAGCTGCCGGCGCAGGCGATCAAGTACGTGCGCCGCATCGAGGAGCTGATCGGCTGCCCGGTGGCGCTGCTCTCGACGAGCCCGGAGCGGGACGACACCATCCTCGTCACCGATCCCTTCACGCAATGAGCCTCGGCTGGCGCGCCCGGCGGCGATGGTCGCTCGTGATCCTGCTCGTCTGGATGCCGCTCTACGTCGTGGCGGCGGTCAGCCTCGTCGCGCTCTTCGACCGGCCGGGGCTCCTCGTCGAGCTCGCGATCTACGTCGGCCTCGGCCTCCTCTGGGTGCTGCCCTTCCGCCGCGTCTTCCTCGGCGTCGGGCGCGAGGACCCCGAGGCGCCGCGCCGACCCGGGGAAGGAGGATGACCATGCTGAAACCGCTCTTCGCCGCGGCGCTGCTCCTCGCGCCGCTCGCGGCGCCCGCCGCCGCCGAGGAGGTGGGCGAGGTGACGACGGCGATCAAGATCCTCGGCGCCAACCACCGCATCGTCGTCGAGGCCTTCGACGACCCCGAGGTCGAGGGCGTCTCCTGCTGGCTCAGCCGGGCGCGCACCGGCGGCATCAAGGGCAGCCTCGGCATCGCCGAGGACACGTCCGACGCCGCGGTGAGCTGCCAGCAGACCGGCCCCGTCCGCTTCCGCAGCGAGCTCGAGGACGGCGAGCAGGTCTTCTCGGTCCGGGCGAGCCTGGTCTTCAAGCACGTCCAGGTGGTGCGCTTCTTCGACGAGGCGCGCAACACCCTCGTCTACCTCACCTATTCCGACCGGGTGATCGAGGGCTCGCCCAAGAACAGCATCTCGGCCGTGGTGATCCGCGATTGGCAAGCCGCACCCTCTACCGCGCCCGCGGGCCAGTAACCCTCGTCGGCGGCGGCCCGGTCGCCCCGGCCGATCTCGCGCGCGCGCTCGCGCTCGCGCCCGAGGCGGTCGCGGCCGACAGCGGCGGCGACCATCCGCTGCCGCCCGGCCACGCCTTCCGGGCGGTGATCGGCGACATGGATTCGCTCCGCACCGCCGAGCGGCTGCGCGCCGAGGGCGCGGCCGTCCATGCGGTCCCCGAGCAGGAGACGACCGATCTCGAGAAGTGCCTCTATTCGATCGAGGCGCCGCTCTTCATCGGGCTCGGCTTCCTCGGCGGGCGGGTCGACCACCATCTCGCGGCGATGAACGCGCTCGCCAAGAACCCGGCGAAGCCGGTGGTGCTGATCGGCGGCGCCGACCTCTGCTTCCTCTGCCCGCCCGCCTTCGAGATCGACCTCGCGGCGGGCACGCGGGTCTCGCTCTTTCCGATGGCCCCGGTCGCCGGGCTGGAATGGGACGGGCTGCGCTGGCCGCTGCGCGGCGCCTTCCGCCCGGACGGCCGCATCGGCACCTCGAACCGCGCCACGGGCGGGCGGGTGCGGATGGCCTTCGACGCGCCCGGGATGCTGGTGATCCTGCCGGCGGGCCTGCTCGGGCGGGTGGTGGAGAGCCTGTAGGCCATACCAGAAGCGCGATCGGGTCGGACGACCGGCGCGGGAAGAGTCGTGCCCTCCCCATCCGTCCCGCCCGAGGCCTTGGCCTCGGGCAGCGCCCGCCCCGCCCCAAGGCGGGCGCTTCTCGCCCGCTGGGTCGGGCGCTGCCCTTTTCGCCCTGGAGCGACGACCGGACAGATTCCGTCCGGTTTGGGCCTTGCCCTAGCTCGGGCTCGCCTCGGTCACCGAGACGGCGACCGCGTCGGTCATGGTGACGAGCACGCGCGATCCCGGCCCGCGCGCGCGCGCGAAGCTCCTGAGGTTCGGCGGCACGGCGGCGGTGCGGGTGAAGCCGTCGGGCGTGCGGAAGGTCGCGATGCCGCTGTTGTTGTCGTAGTTGACGACCGTCACCACCATGCTCTCGCTCGTGGCGGCGAGTACGCCGGGCCGCGATCCTTCCGGCGCCTGTCCGGCCACCACCGCGGTCGCCGCCTCGCCGGTGTCGGCGGGATCGGCCATCGAGGCGGTGATCGACCGGTAGAAGTCGACGTTCACCTGATCGCCCACCTCGACCTGGGCCAGGTTGCGCACCTCCGGCCCGGCGGTGACGACGAAGCTCGTGCCGTCGGCATTGTCGCGCAGGCGCACCTCGCGCGTGGACTGGTTGATCGCCTCGACCGTGGCGCTGGCGCTGGTCAGGGTCTCCTGGCTGCCGCCCTGCCGCGCGCCGATGCCCATCTCCGAGCAGGCCATGAGCGTCAGCGCGGCCAGCAGGCCGATCACGTGTCTCGTTCGCATTCTCGACAATCCCCGAGGTTGGGCGG
>NZ_CALLYO010000585.1 GCF_937858865.1 uncultured Amaricoccus sp.
CCGGGGCGCCCGAAGCCCCGGTCCCGCGGCTCGGCCTCGCCCTGCCGTCCGACGCCATTCTCGGCAGGGCCGAGGGCCGGGTGCATCTGTCCGGCCGTCCGGCCCGGGGAATGCGCTTCGCGCTGGTCCGGGGCGGGCTGGGCGATTGCCGCTGAGTGCGGCGCGAGCCTCGTCGCCGCCGCCAACGTCGCCATATGCCCGTACTTGATCCAGATAGGTTGGCGGTATAAAATGGTGGTATAGTGATTGAGCATCGACGGGGCATCCATGTCGGCGGCTACAAAACGGAAGACGTCCGTCACCATCGATGCGGCGGCGCTCGATGCCGCCCATGATCTCGGCATCAACGTCTCCGCAGTGGCCGATGCGGCCCTCCAGAATGCGGTCGCCCAGGCCCGGCGCAGCAAGTGGCTCGACGAGAATGCCGATGCATTCGCCAGGCAGGCCGAGTGGCACGAGCGCAACGGACATCCGCTCGCCGAGATTCTCGCCTCCCCCGGAACGGCGTCGTGGAGCGCCTGAGGCGCTTCGACATCGCCGAATACCGCCGCGTGACGATGGTCGTCGTCGAAAGCGACCTGCTTCCGCCGGATCCCGCGGTCGTCGTCATTCCCCTCCTTCCGGACTATCCGGTCGTCCGATACCTGAACCCCGAGATCCGGCACGGCGGGCAGCGCCTTGTCCTGGCGACGCGCCTGATCGCGGCGGTTCGCGGATCGAGCCTGCGCCGCGCGGGAAGTGCGGCGGACCAGGGTGACGAGATCACCAGGGCGATCGACATCCTGATGGGTGGCGTATGACCGCCGGCTCCGATCGCGATCCCGTATGTCGCGACGAACGGAATGCGGCGACCGCGACGCCCGCGGTCTTCAGCCGCGGATGACCACCCGGTCGCGCGGGGTCCAGCGCCGCAGGATCCAGGCGAGATCCTCGGGGCGGAAGGCGACGCAACCCGCCGTCGGGTGGCGCGGGCGGCGCCAGACGTGCAGGAAGATCGCGCTCCCCCGCCCGGGCACCGGCGGGTGCCGGTTCCAGTCGAGCACCGCCACGAGGTCGTACATGCGATCGGGCCGGCGCAACGCCTCGTGGCCGAAGCGGCGCGGCCGCAGCACCGGGTGGTTGTAGTCGGGATCGGCCGGATCGTCCGACCAGCCGTCGCGCGGGCCGATGGCGTGGGTGGGTAGGAGCGTCGCCGGAGTGCCGGCGGCGCGGCGGTCCGGGCGGCGGAGCACCGCCTCGATGCGGTGGCGGCCGGCCGGCGTGATCCTATCGCCCTCGGCGCGCTTCTCGCCGATCCCGCCCCCGCCGATGGCGCAGGGAAAGATGCGGCCGCGGAAGCGCGCGCCCCAGGGGCCGACGACGAGATCGGCGCCGAAAAGGCTGCGCCCTCCCCACCTGTCCCGCCCGAGGCCCCTGCCTCGGGCAGTGCCCGCCTCGCCCCCAGGCGGGCGCTTCTCGCCCGCCGGGTCGGGCGCTGCCCTCTTCGCCTTGGACCAGCGCCCCCTGCAGAGTCCCGCCGGCGGCATCATGTCAGAGCAGGTGCCCGCTCTTCGCGGCCTTGGTGTCGAGGTAGCGGCTGTTGAACGGCGTCCGCCCGACACGGAGCGGCACCCGCTCGACCACCTCGAGGCCGCAGCCCTGCATCATCGCCACCTTGCGCGGGTTGTTGGTCATCAGCCGGACGCGGGAGAAGCCGAGCTCCTTCAGGATGTTGGCGCCGATGCGGAAGTCGCGCTCGTCGTCCTCGAACCCCAGCCGGTGGTTGGCCTCCACCGTGTCGAAGCCCTGGTCCTGCAGCGCATAGGCGCGCATCTTGTTGGCGAGCCCGATCCCCCGCCCCTCCTGGTTGAGATAGAGCAGGACGCCGGCGCCAGCCGCGCCGATCTGCGCCAGCGCGGCGTCGAGCTGCGCCCCGCAGTCGCACTTGAGGCTGCCGATGAGATCGCCGGTGAAGCAGGCCGAATGCAGCCGGCAGAGCACCGGGGCCGCGCGGTCGGGCGCGCCGATCTCGACGGCGTAATGCTCCTCGGCGCCGTCGAGCGGACGGAAGACCCGGACCTTGCCTGCCTCCGACGCCCGGAGCGGCACCCGCGCCGCCGCGATCTCCTGCAACTCCGCCGAGCCGCCGAGCGCCACCTCGCCGACCTCGAGCGCCGTCAGCCCCTCGGGTGCCGCCCCCGCGACCGGCACCACCAGCGCCGCCGGCAGGAGATGCGCCTGCTTGCAGAGCGCGATCGCCGCCCGGTGCAGCGCCGCGCTGCCGCCGCGCCGGGCGATGTAGGGCCCCTTCATCGGCCAGTCGAGATCGGCCGAGGGGTCGGCCGTCGCCTGCACCCAGGCGAGCCCGGCATCGGCCGGCAGCGCCACCCGCGCCACGTCGCCGTCGTAGGCGCGCGCCTTCAGCGTCGCCGCCCGCCGCTCGGTCAGCGCCACGTCGACCGGCCCGAGGGCGCGCAGGTCGGCGAGCCGCGCCGCGGTCGCGCTCTCCGCCGCGAGCGCCAGCGCCGCGCCGCCCTCGCCGCGCAGCACCACCGGCAGCCCCATGCGCAGGTCCGACCGGGCCCGGGCGAGCCGCTCCAGCGATGTGAGGCCGAGCGCCATGCGATGTCCCTTCCCGCTGTTCCGGCCGGCATTCGATGACGGTTCTGAAACATTTGCCGCCGCCCGGACACACTGCCGTGAGCCTCCGACGAGAAATATTGCGACGGACGTAGGAAACCAACAGGTCGATGACGAAAAGGAGAGCAGTGATGGCCGTGGTGAAGAAGATCCTCCTGGTGGACGACGATCCCGACCTGCGCGAGGCGCTGGCGGACCAGCTGGTGATGACCGAGGAGTTCGACGTCTTCGAGGCGGGCGACGGCGAGGGCGGCATCGCCCGCGCCAGGGAGCAGCACTACGACCTCGTCATCCTCGACGTCGGCCTGCCCGACATGGACGGCCGCGAGCTCTGCCGCCTGCTGCGCAAGGAGGGGGTGAAGTGCCCGATCCTGATGCTGACCGGCCACGCCACCGACAGCGACCAGATCCAGGGCCTCGACGCCGGCGCCAACGACTATATCGCCAAGCCCTTCAAGCTGCCGGTGCTGCTGGCGCGCATCCGCGCCCAGCTCCGCCAGCACGAGCAGTCCGAGGACGCCGTGTTCGGCGTCGGCCCCTACAGCTTCCGCCCGGCGGCGAAGCTCCTGCTCGACGAGGCGGACAGGAAGATCCGCCTGACCGAGAAGGAGACCAACATCCTGAAGTACCTCTACCGCGCGGGCGCCGGCGTGGTGCCGCGCGACGAGCTGCTGCACGAGGTCTGGGGCTACAACGCCGGCGTCACCACCCACACGCTCGAGACCCACATCTACCGCCTGCGGCAGAAGATCGAGCCCGATCCGGGCAACGCGAGGATCCTCGTCACCGAGCCCGGCGGCTACCGGCTCGTCCCCTGACCGGCTGACAGCGCCGCCAGCGCATCCCGGAGGCCGCCCCCGGCGGCCGCCACCTCCGCGTCCACCTCGGCGTGCACCTCGCGCCAGACCGGCACCGCCTGCGCCAGGACCGCACGCCCGGCGTCGGTCAGCGCCAGCCGCCGGCTGCGCCGGTCCTCTCCCGGCTCCGAGCGCACCAGCCCGCGCCGCTCGAGCGGCTTCAGCGCCGCGGTCAGCGTGGTGCGGTCCATCGCCAGCACCGCCGCCACCGCTCCCATCGCCGGCGGCTCCGGCCGGTTGAGCGCGTTGAGCAGCGAGAACTGCCCGCTGGTCAGCCCGAGCGGCCGGAAGGCGGCGTCGAACCGCCGCGCCAGCGCCCGCGCCGCCCGCTGCGCGTGCAGGCAGAGGCAGCGGTCGCGGATCTCGAGCGTCGTGGCGTGGGAGGCGTCGGGAACCGGCTTTGACATGCCGGCATTATGTTGATATCAACATACCCGCTCAAGCGGAATCGCGAAGGAGACGCCGATGACCCGCCAGGAGAAGCTCGTGCCCGCCGAGGCGCTCGCCGCCAGGAACACCGCCCACCTCCCGAACGAAAGTCCCGAATACCGCGCCGCCCGCAACGCGCTCCTCGTCCAGGAGATCGAGTCCCGCCGCGTCGCCGAGCGGGCGGCCGAGCTCCGCCGCCGGCTCCCGCCGGGCGGGGCGGTGCCCGAGGACTACCGCTTCACCGGCGAGGAAGGGCCGGTCACCCTCTCCGGGCTCTTCGGCGGGCACGACACCCTCGTCATCTACAGCTACATGTTCGGGCCAGAGCGCAAGGCGCCCTGCCCGATGTGCACCTCCTTCATGGGCTCCTTCGCCACCAAGATCGCCGACGTCCGCCAGCGCGTCGCCATCGCCTTCACCGCCCGCTCCCCGATCGAGCGGCTCGTCGAGGCCAAGCGCGCCCGCGGCTGGACCGACATCCCGGTCTATTCCGACGGCGAAGGCGCCTTCACCCGCGCCTACGTCAGCGCCGAGGACGCCGACATGCCCGGCCTCACCGTCTTCACCCGCAGGGACGGCATCGTCCGCCACTTCTGGAGCAGCGAGATCTCGGGCGACATGGCCGATCCCGGCCAGGACCCGCGCGGCCAGCCCGAGATGGACCCGCTCTGGCTCCTCCTCGACACCACCCCCGGCGGGCGCGGGACGGACTGGTACCCGAAGCTCGCCTACTGATACGAGGCGATATCGCCTCAACGATACCTGATTCCGGTAGGCGTAGGTTCATCCCTCTCGCCCGGCCCGCATCTCCTGCCAGCGGATCACCGCGTTCGCGCCCAGCCAGGCGAAGGGCTGGGGCGGCAGGCGGCTCGGCTTCGGCTGGTCCATGTAGCGGGCCAGCTCCTCGGAGCGTCGGCCCGTCGCCAGATCCGCGGCCATCATGCCGGCGAGGGTGCTCTTGACGGTGCCGAGCCCGTTCTCGCAGCAGGCCGAGAAGACGCCCTCCTCGACCTCGCCGAAGGCCGGAACGTGGTTCAGGCTCAGGCAGAGGCGGCCGGCCCAGCTGTGCTCGAAGGGGATCCCGGCGAGGTCGGGGAAGCGGGCGTCGAGCGAGCGGCGCTGCTGTACGGCGGTGGCGGCCACCCGCTTCTCGGACACCTGCACGCTCGGGTCGTAGGTGAAGCGGGTGCGGATGACGATGCGCGACCCGTCCTCGCCGGTGATCTTGCGCAGGGTTGCGCCCATCGGGTCGGCGGGGAGGAGGCCCCAGCGGTCGCGGCCGGCCTTGTCGTGAAAGGGCGCGGT
>NZ_CALLYO010000586.1 GCF_937858865.1 uncultured Amaricoccus sp.
CGATCACCTTGAAGGCCCGCACCCCGCGCACGTCGCTCATCGGGTCGCGCGCCCGGCGCAGGTAGTTGCGCAGCACGCCCCCCGCCGGCGCCGCCTGATGCCCCGACCGCCCGAACATGTGCCAGGGCAGCGACACGTTCACCGCCTCGCCGAGATGCGCCAGCGCCTCGGGGATGCTCGCCGCCCGCTTCGGCACCAGGAACTCGTCGGCGTCGATGAAGGCCATCCAGCGAAACGCCCCGCCGAAGTTGCTCGCCGCATGGGCATAGGCCAGCACCTGGTTGTGGATCTCCCGCCCCATACGCGCGTCGCTGAAGAGCTGCGCCCAGGGCACGACCGTGCATTGCTCGCCCAGCACCTCGCGCAGGATGCCGACCGTCCCGTCCGTCCCGCCGTTGTCGTAGACGAGGACCTGCCGCACCCCGGCCCGCCGATGGAACTCGGCCCATTCGCCGATGTGCCGCGCCTCGTTCCTGACGATCAGCGCCACCGCCACCCCCTCCCGCCCCGGCAGGGGCGCGGGCGGCACGATCCCGATCTTGCTGATCTTGCCGAGCGCCGGCAGCTTCCAGAACATGCCCCCGCGATAGAGCATCCCGCGCGGCCGGGAAAGGGCGTCCGGCCCCGGCTACTCGCCCTCGATGCGATCGGCGAAGTCGAGCGCCGCGAGGTTGCGGCGCTCGTGGATCACCGCGATGACGACCGGCCGATCCGCCTCGATGACGTAGAAGATCAGGTATCCCCGGTGCCGCAGCGAACGGAGCCCGGCAAGGAACGCGCTCCGCCCGCGCCCCATGAGCGGGAACTCCGCCAGCCGCTCGATCGCCTCGACGAGCCCCTCCAGGAAGTCGCGGGTACGCTCGATCCCCCAATGGTCCTCGCCCCAGGCACGTATCGCGAGCAGATCGGCCCGCGCCCGGGGCTTGAGCGCGACCTTCACGCCGGTCCGGTGCCGCGGTCGAGCAGCAGGGCGCGCAGATCGACCTCCTCGGTCGGCTCGCTGGCGGCGGCGACAAGATCCCGCCGCAGGAGGTAGAAGGCCGTCGCGCCATCCTCCTCCATCAGCTTGCGCAGGCCGGCCCGGACGACTTCCGAAAGGTTGGCGTAGACGCCCGCCTTCACCTGCCGCTCGGCATAGTCCTGCATCGCCTCCGGAAGCGAGATATTGGGCACGTCCAAGCCTCCATGTCTGCACTCGGATACTATATGGCGAACCTGGCCATCCGGCAAGCGACGGGCGCGGCGCCTCGAAGGCGGACGACGGGAAAGCCGGCTTGGCGGCCGGTTCACCCATCCCCGGTTCCCCGAGCGAAACCAGCCACTTGCCCCCGCTCCCGGCGGATCCGTTGCGCCGGCGGCAACCTCTCCGTAATACTTTCCGGAAAAGCCGGGGGAAGCGCGATGCGACTGGGTCTCGACTACGGCGGCACCAAGATCGAAGGCATCGTGCTCGGCCCCGACGGCGGCGAGCGCGCCCGCGCCCGCGTCCCCACCCCGCGCTTCGACTACGAGGGCGGCCTCAAGGCCATCCGCGGTCTCCTCGAGCGCCTGGAGGGCGAGGCGGGCGGCCGCATCGAGCGCGTCGGCATCGGCGTCCCCGGCTCGGTCGACCGCGCGACCGGCCACGTCTCCAAGGGCAACTCCACCTGGCTGCACGGCCGCGACCTCCGGGGCGATCTCACCCGCGTCCTCGACCGCCCGGTGAAGATCGCCAACGACGCCAACTGCTTCGCCCTCTCCGAGGCGGTGGACGGCGCCGGGGCCGGAGCCGAGGTCGTCTTCGGCGTCATCCTCGGCACCGGGGTCGGCGGCGGCATCGTGGTGCACGGCCGCCTGGTCGAGGGCGTCAACGCCATCGCCGGCGAATGGGGGCACATCCCGCTCCCGGCGCCGCTCGACGACGAGCGCCCGGGCCCGCTCTGCTCCTGCGGCATCGCCGGCCACGTCGAGGCCTGGCTCGCCGGGCCCGGCCTCGCCGCCGACTACGCCCGCCGCCGCGGCCCGGCCGCGGGGGAGGCCCCGAAGGCGCAGGATGTCATCGACCGCGTCGCAACCGGCGACCCCGTCGCCGAGGAGACCCTCCGCCGCTACGAGGAGCGCCTCGGCCGCGCGCTCGCCGTCATCGTCAACGTGCTCGACCCCGACGTCATCGTCCTCGGCGGCGGCCTCTCCAACGTCTCCCGCCTCTACGAAACCGTGCCGCCGCTGATCCGGCCGCACGTCTTCGGCGACCGGTTCAACACCCGCCTCGTCCCGAACGTCCACGGCGACAGCTCGGGCGTCCGCGGCGCGGCCTGGCTCTAGCGCCGCGGGACGAGGAAATAGGGCGACGCCGTTTCCAGCGTCGCCCGTCTCGGCCAGGTCCCGTCACCCCTCACTCGAAACACCCCGTACGGGACCGGCGGTCCGACTTGTCTAGCCGCTCAACCCGACGCTGCGCTACCTGCCTTTTTAGACACGTTTCACGATGAAGCGGCGGCGCCCGGAGGCCGCTCGCCGAGCACCTCGGCCAGCCGGGCGAAGCTCGCAGCCACCCCCTCGGGCGCCCGCTCGGAGACGAAGGCGTCGAGCCCCGGCCAGAGCCGGATCGCCTCGTCGATCGCCGGGTCGCTGCCCGGCGCGTAGAGCCCGGTCTGGATCATCAGCGCCGCGTTCTCGTAGGCGGTCAGCACCCGGCGCAGCCGCGCCAGCATCTCGTTCTCCGCCGCGCTCGCGATCCCCGGCAGGCTGCGCGACACGCTGCGGCGCACGTCGATCGCCGGGAAGCGGCCGCGCTCGGCGATGCCGCGGTCGAGCACCACGTGGCCGTCGAGCACGCCGCGGGTGATGTCGGCGATCGGCTCGTCCATGTCGGAGGCGGCGACCAGCACGCTGAAGACCGCCGTGATGTCGCCCTTGCCGAACGGCCCCGGCCCGGCGCGCTCGCAGAGCGAGGCGATGAGGTTCGCCGTCGAGGGCGGGAAGCCGCGCAGCGACGGCGCCTCGCCGGCGGTCAGCGCGATCTCCCGGTGCGCCTCGGCGAAGCGGGTGAGCGAATCGAGCAGCAGGAGGACGTGCCTGCCCTGGTCGCGGAAGACCTCGGCCACCGCCATCGCCATCCAGGCGGCGCGCCGCTTGATGAGCGGGGCCTGGTCCGAGGTCGCCGCGATCACCACGGCGCGCGCCATCCCCGCCGGCCCGAGCACGTTGTCGACGAAGTCGCGCAGCTCGCGCCCGCGCTCGCCGATCAGCGCATAGACGACGATGTCGGCCTCGATCCCGCGCGCGAGATCGGCGAGGAGCGAGGACTTGCCGACGCCGGAGCCGGCGAAGACGCCGATGCGCTGGCCGCGCGCCACCGGCAGGACGGTGTCGAAGACCGCGAGCCCGGTGGCGA
>NZ_CALLYO010000587.1 GCF_937858865.1 uncultured Amaricoccus sp.
AGCCGCCATTCGAGCCGAGGCGGGATCCACGCCCGCAGCAACTGAAAAGCGGTCATTCATACACGATGCGGGATGCCGCCGGGCGGACGGGGAGCTCGACCGCCTGGTGCACGTCGGGAGAGGCGCCAGAGGGCACCTGACGTCACACCCCATCAACTCTCAACCCGGTGCCGCCGCACAATTCTTGACGACAGGTTCAGTCGAGCCTGTCGCGCGTGAACACGTAGGCCGCGCAGCCGGCGAGCACGAGAACGCCGAAGAACAGAAAGACCGTGGCGTACGGATCCGCGGCATCCACCGGCTCGGTGGCCGCCCCCGCGTAGAGCCGGCCGCTGGCGATCTGCGCAATGCCGGCACCGCCCATGGCGAGTAGGTTCAGAAAGGTGACCCCCCGCCCCGCAAGGTGGTGCGGAAAGAAGCTCCGCCCGTGCGCGATCATCAGCGGGTAGGATGACCCGAAGAACCCGATCGCGCAGAGCAGAGCGACGGCGACCCCGAGACCCGCCGCTGGCCAGGCCCAGAGCCCGAGCAGTGCGCCCGCGAGAGCCAGGTTGCCGCCGAGAAGGATGCCTTTGCGGGTCCCGAGCAGCCGGTCGAGCGGACCGTAGGCGAAGCTCCCGAGGATCATCGCAATGCCCATCGCAAGCGTCGCGTTTCCGAGCGCCACCGCGTCGAGATCGAAGACCGCCGCAAGGTAGGGGCCGACCCAGAGCCCGCGGACGCCCGCGACCGGAGCATAGTGCGCGAATGTGAGCGGCATGAGCAGCAAGACCGACGGCTTCCGCAGCAAGGCCAGAAAGCCGGCGCCATCCCCGGGGGGCACGGTAGCGCGCGGCGGGTCGCGGACGAAGGCGACGATCGCGACCGTGGCCAAAAGCGTGAGCGCCGCCAGCCCCCACATGCAGGCACGCCAGCCGAACACCTCCGCCGACCAGGCCATCGGTGTTGCGGCAAGGACGTTGCCGGCCGAACTGACGCCGATCAGGAGCCCGCTGAGGCTCGCGAACACGGCCGGCGGGTAGACGCGGGCGAAGATGTAGAGCGAGGCCATCAATGCCGGCGCGCACCCGGCCCCCATCAACGCCATCGCGAAGGTCACCGCCCCCGGCCCCTGCGCCAGGGCGAAGACCGCGGCGCCGAGCGCTGCCACCAGGAGCCCACCGGCGGTGCGGCGCGGGCCGAGGTAGTCGAGCGCGTAGCCGACCGGGAGCTGGAGCCCCGCGAAGGTCGCTAACCAGACGCCCGACGCAAACGCCAGGTGCTCCGCGGTCGCGCCGATCTCGGCCTCGAGCACGGGCGCCAGCACAGCGAGAAAGGCGCGATAGAACTGGCTGAGCACGTAGGCGACTGTCAGCGCCACAAGGCCTGCCCGCATGGCTCAGCGCGCTCGGACGTGGTCTTCGGGGATCAATCGCATTGTCTGGCCCTCAGACGCCGGTGCCTACTTCCGCGGCAGTTGGGAACTCGGTGCGGAGCGCCTGCACGATCCCGGCGTGCATCCGTCGAGCAGGATCTCGTCCCTTCTTTCGATGCCTGCGTCACGGCCCGTGCGCCGTGGACAGCAGCCAGGCACGAAACGCCTCTATAGCCGGCGCGCGCTGCTCGGCAGAATCGGCTGGGGCCGCGATATAGTAGCCGAATTCCGCGCGGATAGCGGTATCCGAGAGCTGCACCAGCCGCCCGGCCCCGATGTCGTCTGCCACAATGGCGAGCGGGCAGAGCGCCACGCCCTGCCCGGCCAGCGCCGCGGCGCGCAACAGGTTGAAGTCCTCGAACACCGGTCCTCCGGCCACATTGGCCTCCGGCACGCCGACGGCGTCGAACCAGGCGCGCCAGCCGCCGGCGTCGGTGTCGTGCAGAAGCCCCGCGGCGAGCATCTCCGCGGGGGTGGCGGGTTGCCCGAAGTGGGGGGCGCACACCGGCACCGTGAGCCCCGGCAGGAATCGCGTGACGACCATTCCCGAAAATGTCGGCGGCGATTCCGCGAACACCACCGCGAGGTCCACGTCCCGGAAATCGATCGGCTGCCCATGGATCGCATAGATGATCCGCACCTCCAGCCTGGGCGCGATCGCGCGGAAGTCGCCAAGCCGCGGGATCAGCCAGCAGACTGCCACCGACGGGATGACCGCGACGGTCAGCACCGGCCGCCCCCCCGCCCGGCGCGCCCGCCGGCAGGCCGTGTCGATGTCGCCGAGCGACAGCGCGAGCGCCTGCGCGAGCTCGGCGGCGTGTGGAAGCAAGGTCGCGCGGTTGCCGGATCGTTCGAAGAGCGGCGCGCCGAACCAGGCCTCCAGCCCCCGCACCTGATGGCTCACCGCCGACTGGGTGACGCAAAGCTCATCGGCCGCGCGGCTGAAATTGCCGTGCCGCGCGACGGCCTCAAAGACACGGAGCGCGCCGAGCGGCGCCTGGGGCATGGCGGTCCCTCCATGAGCTCAGCTCATGATTCACTGAGAAACCCTCTTTTGACAAGAGTCTCCTCCGGAGCGGACAATAGCGGGATCAAAGACCGGAGGAATGCCCCATGAACACCGTCGTCCTCGAGCGCGAGCGCCTTCAGGACTTCACCAATAATGGATCCAAGGTCACCCCGACCTTCTCGGCGGCCGAGATGCAGCGCCGCTTGGACGCGATCCGCGCCCACATGGCGAAGGTCGGGATCGACGCCGCGCTCTTCACCTCGTACCACAACATCTGCTACTATTCCGACTTCCTCTTCTGCTACTTCGGTCGGCGCTACGGCCTGGTCGTCACCCCCGACGCCTCGACCTCGATCTCGGCCGGCATCGACGGCGGCCAGCCGTGGCGGCGTACGTTCGGGTCGAACGTCACCTACACCGACTGGCAGAAGGACAACTACTTCCACGCCGTCCGCCAGCTCACCGGCGGGGTGAAGCGGCTCGGCATCGAGTTCGACACCGTCAACATCGACCTCCTGAACCTCTTGAAGTCCGAGTTCCCCGGCATGGAGTTCGTCGACATCGCCGCGCCGGCGATGCGGCTCCGGATGATCAAGTCCGCCGAGGAGATCGCCCACATCACCGAGATGGCGCGGATCGCCGACGTCGGCGGCGCCGCCTGCGTCGAGGCGACCAAGGTCGGCGCGCCGGAGCACGAGGTGGCGCTGCACTCCACCGCCAGCATGGTGCGCGAGATCGCCAGGACCTGGCCGCACGCCGAGCTCATGGACACCTGGACCTGGTTCCAGTCGGGCATCAACACCGACGGCGCCCACAACCCGGTCACCTCGCGGAAGATCGAGAAGGGCGACATCCT
>NZ_CALLYO010000588.1 GCF_937858865.1 uncultured Amaricoccus sp.
TGGCGGAGAGAGAGGGATTCGAACCCTCGAGACGGTTCCCCGCCTACACACTTTCCAGGCGTGCGCCTTCGACCACTCGGCCACCTCTCCGGCGGGAGCCAGAAACCACGGGAAGCCGCGCAGGGCAAGTCCCAGTCCGCGTGCTCGCCCGCTCTCGCCAGCCTCAGAGCTGGGCGAGGAGCGCCCGGATCCGCTCCGCCAGCGCCGGGGTGACGGCCTCGCCCTGCAGGCGCAGCGTGAGGGTGCGGCCCTTGAGGCGGGTCTCGAGGGCGAGGCCGGGGGCGAGGGTCTCGGTGACGGGGGCGGGCCGAGGCGCGGCGAGGAGGGCGGTCAGGGCGGCGAGCTCGGCTTCCGGTGTCGCGGGGTCGGCGGCGGCGAGGGCGGCGGCGATGCGGGGGGCCTCGCCGGCGCGCAGGCGCTCGACGAGGGCGAGGCCGAGACGCTCGGGGAGGTGGGCGGGGAAGCGGAGGGTGTCGTCGAGGGCGTGGAAGATCTCGAGGAAGGCGCGGATGCGCGAGCGCTTCGGGCGGCTGGCGGTGGCGAAGAGGGCGCGCAGCGCGCCATCCTCGGTCGGAAAGACGCCGCGGGCGGTGGCCAGCGCAGCGACCCGGGCACGCTCGTAGTGGCTGAGGCCGAGGCGGATCTCGTTCTCCTCGACCATGGTGACGTAGGCGTCGGCGGCGGTCTCCGGGCGACGGACGAGCGCCTGGACGGTGGCGAAGCGGGGCTCGCCGACCTCAGCGTGGAGCGCCTTCAGCGCGGCGAGGCGGCGCCAGCCGGAGATGAGGCCGTAGGGCAGGGCGCCCGCCCGTCCTTCCGAAACCAGCGGGGTGACCTCGATCGGCGTGCGCTGGCCGTGCAGGCGGATCGACTCGCGCAGGGACGCCATCTCGGCGTCCTCGACGGGCAGGCGGTCACGGGCGAGATGGTCGGGGGCGATGGCGTCGAGGGGGAGGTCGAGGATCATGCGGCCGCTGTCGCGGGCGCGGGCGACGGTCTCGGTCAGCTCCTGGAGCGCGGCGGCGCCGGCGGCCTCGGCGGCGACGCGGGCGATCGGGGCGGACGGCGAGAGCGAGAGGGCAGGGGAGGGGGCGGCGGGGGCATGTTCCGCGCGCGGAACGTCGAGCGTATCCCCGAGGGTCAGGCGACGGCGGGCCATCAGGCGGTCTCCTTCCTGTGCTCGGGTTCGCGGGCGGTGGTCGCGGCGCCGGCCTCGGATGCGGCTTCGAGCTCGTCGCGGCGCCAGGCGGCCAGCAGCAGCTTCTTGAAGGCGGCGTAGGTGGCGTCGAAGGTCTGGCGGCCGCGGGCGTAGGTCTCGCGGTTGAAGTCGCGGTAGTCGGCCTCGTAGATGCCGCCGGCCTGCTCGCCGGCCTGGCCGACCAGCGCGGTGAAGTCCTGGCGGAAGGGCGAGAGGGTGCGGCCGAAGTAGGCCTGCATCAGCGCCGCGAGCTCGGCCTGCTGGCCGGCGTCGTAGCGGGTGATCACCGCCCGCACCGCGTCCCATTCGAAGCGGATCTCCGGGCGCCCCAAGGCGCGGGCGGCGATGTTCTCGCCGTCCTCGATCGAGGCGAAGGTCGAGTGCAGCATGTCGAAGAAGCGGCCGGTGGAGTCGAACTCAAGGAAGGAGGCGCCCAGAGGGACGAGCAGGATGTCGGCGGCGGTGAGCCCGTTGATCGTCAGGTAGCCGAGCGCCGGAGGGGTGTCGAGGATGACGAGGTCGTAGGCGTCGAGCACGCCGTCGCGCTCGAAGGCCCGCCCGAGCGCCTCCCAGAGCTTCCAGGCGCGCAGGGACATGCGCCAGACGGGGATCTGGAACTCGGCCCAGTAGAGGTTGAGCTGGGCGCCGATCAGGTCGATCGACGGCCAGTGGGTCCTCTGGATGACGTCGGCGGCGGACTTCTCCAGCGCGGCGGTCAGGGTCTCGTCGAGGGGGAGCGGCGGCTCGCCGCGCTCGACCCGGCGGCGGTTCTCGGCCTGCAGCCCGAGGGCGTAGTCGCGGGCGACCAGCGGGAAGACCGTGTCCCATTCCGTGGCGACCCTGCCGCTGAAGATCGAGGTCATCGAGCCCTGGCTGTCGAGGTCGACGACGAGCACCCGGTAGCCGTCGAGGGCGGCCGACATGGCGAGGTGTGCCGCCATGGAGGTCTTGCCGACCCCGCCCTTGAAGTTGGCGATCGCCGCGACCTTCGCCGGCAGCCCGGCCGGGCGCCAGGGGGCGTAGGGTTTCGCGCGCGACCCTTCGGCGGCGAAGTGGGCGCGCAGGCGCAGCACCTCGTCGAGGGTGAACCACTTCGCCCCGCCCGCCGTCTCGGTGCGGCCTTGGGGGAGGGCGGGGTTCTGGCGGAGGACGCGGCGGAAGTGGGCCTGGGCGACCGGGATCAGGTAGCGGGTTATCTCCCAGGTGGAGAAGAGCCTGAGCGTCTTGCGGCCGTGCGCCTCGTGTCCGCGGCCGGCGAGGTCGTCGCGGCCGCGGGCGCAGGTCTCGGCGATCGCCGCCAGGTCTCGGGTGCCGACCGGGGCGCCGAGCTCGGCCAGTGCTTCGTCGGGGGAGATGCCGAAGTAGGGAGGCAGCGCCTCCTCGGGGTCCTGGGCCATCCGCTCGTTGCCTCATGTATCGCGTTTTCGGCAGTGTACCATGATTCGTGGAACATGGAACAGAAACCGTCACGCGATTCGCTTTTTTCGAGGCGGATCAGGGTGTTTTCGTAGCTTCTGAGGGTCTGTCGCGGACCCCGGGAAAAAACTTCGCCGGTGTTATCTCGTGTTAGAGAGAGTGTTACGCCTCGGGGCCGCCTTGCCAAGATCCTAGAATCCCCTCGGGATTCCGTGCCGCCGGGCCCCCGGGCGATTCCGGAACCACGTTTCCCCGACTCCGAAACCACGGGGAAGCGATTCCGGAACCGCGAAAGATCCGTTTGCCAGGGGAGGGGGGGCGCGGCATCGTGGGCGTCACCGAAACCACGATAGAAAACGGAACCACCGTTTCATGGGGCAGAGCATCGTCGGGGTGGCATCAGGCGCCCCGTTTCCGGTTCAGGCCGAGCCGGGCGGCTTCTTCATCTGCGACGTGCCCTGGGCGGTGCCCAAGGACGACATGGCCTCCATGGAGCATCCGCTCTTCACGCTGGCGACGCGGCCGGACCGGCGGATCCTGCGCTACGAGCACGGGGCGGCGGCGATCGAGGTGACGCCATCGGTGAAGGGCCTGGCGACGATCCACGACAAGGACGTGCTGATCTACTGCATCAGCCAGCTGATGGCGGCGGTGAACGCCGGGCG
>NZ_CALLYO010000589.1 GCF_937858865.1 uncultured Amaricoccus sp.
CCGGGGCCGTTTGAGAGGGTTGAATTCGATGGCTAGGACAGCCCAGCTGGGTCTTCCGCTTGTCGCTCCGGCACAGGCGCAGAAGCATGTGACGGTCAACGAGGCGCTGGCTCGACTGGACGCCGCGGCTCAGCTTCGGGTGGTTTCGTCGGTCCTGCCGGTGCCGCCGGCGAATGCCGTCGACGGACAGAGCTACCTGGTGCCGGCGGGCGCGACGGGAGAGTGGGCCGGGCTTGCAGGCCGGATTGCGGTCCGGAGCAACGGTGGCTGGAGCTATCTCGTACCCAAGATCGGGTGGCGGGCCTGGGACGAAGGCCTGTCGGGGCCGCGGGTCTTCGACGGAGCCGGCTGGGTCAGCGACGCCGTCGCTGTCGCGCCGCAGGGTTCGGCGCTGCGGTGGCGGGTCATCGAGTTCGATCATGCAGTGACGCCGGGGCCCAGCAACACGACCTCGGTCGTGATACCGAGCCATGCGCAGCTGACAGGCGTGACCGGGCGGGTGGTGACAGCACTCGCCGGGCCAGGCCTGACCGGCTGGAAGATCGGGGTGGCGGGTGCGGCCGATCGGTACGGGGCCGGGTTGGGAATCGGACTCAATTCCTACCTTGTCGGGCTGAGTGGAACGCCCGTCACCTACTACGCGGCGACGCCGCTGCTCCTGACGGCGGAGGGCGGGAGCTTCGATGCTGGCACAATCCGGCTTGCCCTGCACGTGCTTCAGCTCGAGCCGCCGCGCCCGGTCTAAGCGTCGCGCCCTTGATTTTTTCCGGGTTACGCACGAGTTTCCGCCGTGAAGACTCGGGCAAGCGAAGGAAGCCGGATGGCACGGACTCAAGCAAGCGTCGCCGCGGTCGATCCGGTCTGGACGACGATTCGCTCGGAGGCCGAACAGGTCGTGCTGGACGAGCCGCTGATGGCCAGCCTGGTGCATGCCGGCATTCTTCACCACAGCAGCCTCGAGCGCGCCCTCAGCTACCGCATCGCCCAGAAGCTGGCATCGCCGGAAATGAGCGAGCTCATTCTGCGCGAGCTCGCCGACGAGGCCTATCAGGGCGACCGGCAGCTCGGTGTCTCGGCGCGCGTCGACATCCTGGCCGTCTTCGAGCGCGATCCGGCCTGCCATCGCTACATTCAGCCGCTTCTGTTCTTCAAGGGCTTTCAGGCGCTGCAATGCTACCGCATCGGCCACTGGCTGTGGACGCAGGGGCGCAAGGACATGGCCTACTTCATCCAGATGCGGACCTCGGAGGTATTCGGCGTCGACATCCACCCCGGTGCCCGGGTCGGCAACGGGATCATGATCGATCATGCCCATTCGATCGTGATCGGCGAGACGGCGGTGGTCGGCAACAACGTGTCGATGCTGCACTCGGTCACCCTGGGCGGCACCGGCAAGGAGGACGGCGACCGGCATCCGAAGATCGGCGACGGCGTGCTGATCGGGGCGGGAGCGGCCGTGCTGGGGAATATCCGCGTCGGCGGGTGCAGTCGCATAGCCGCCGGGTCGGTCGTCCTGCAGGACGTGCCGCCCTGCAAGACGGTTGCCGGCGTGCCGGCCCGGGTGGTCGGAGAGGCCGGCTGCGCCGAGCCCTCGAAGACGATGGACCATCGCATCGCCGAGACGGACGTCGTCAGCTGAGCGCTAGAAAGCGCGGGGCATGCGCCCCGCGTTTTTCCGTATCAGGCGAGCATTCCCAGCGGGTGCTCGAGGTTCTCCTTGACCGCAGCCAGGAAGCTGGCGCCGAGGGCGCCGTCGATGACCCGGTGGTCGACCGAGAGCGTGACCGACATCATTGTCGCCACCTCGATCTCGCCCGCCGGGCCGACGATCGGCCGGGTCACGCCGGCGCCCACCGCGAGGATGGAGGCGTGCGGCGGATTGATGACGGCGTCGAAGTTCTCCACCCCCATCATCCCCAGGTTGGAGATCGCGAAGCTGCCCCCCTGATACTCGTGGGGCGCCAGCTTGCGGTTGCGCGCCCGTGCCGCGAGATCCTTCATCTCGGCGGACAAGGCCGACAGGGACTTCTGGTCCGCATCGCGCAGCACCGGCGTGAAGAGACCGCCCTCGATGGCTACGGCCACGGCGACGTCGGAGGCCTTCATCTTCAGGACGCGGTCGCCGGCCCAGACCGCATTGCAGTCCGGCACCTGCTGCAGCGCGAGCGCGCAGGCCTTGATGATGAAGTCGTTGACCGAGAGCTTCACGCCGCGCGCTTCGAGCTCCTTGTTGAGCTGCGACCGGAAGGCCATCAGCGCATCGAGCCGGATGTCGCGCCGCAGGTAGAAATGCGGGATCGTCTGCTTCGCCTCGGAGAGGCGGGCGGCGATCGTCTTGCGCATGCCGTCGAGCTTGACCTCCTCGAAGACCCGGTCGGCATAGAGCTTCTTCACCGCCTCCGCGTCCGGCGCGGCCGCGGCGGGCGCTGCCGCCTGCGGAGCCGCCGCCTTGGCCGCGGCCGGCTGAGCCGGTGCCGCACCAGGCCGGGCGGACTCGACGTCTGCCTTCACGATGCGGCCGTTCGGGCCGGTGCCGGCGATCGACGCGAGATCGATCCCCTTCTCGGCGGCGATGCGGCGCGCGAGCGGTGACGCGAAGACCCGGCCGCCCCCTGCGGCGGCCGGCGCGGCCGGCGCGGGTGCCGGAGCCGCCGGCGCCGCACCGGCGGGTGCCGTCGGCGCCGGGGTGGCAGATGCCTCCGGCTTCGAGGCGCTCGCTGCCGCTGCGGGGGCGCTGTCGATCGCGTCGGCGCTCTCGCCTTCCTCGAGAAGGACGGCGATCAGGTCGTTGACCTTCACGCCCTCGGTGCCTTCGGGGACGACGATCTTCCCGACCACGCCCTCGTCGACCGCCTCGAACTCCATGGTCGCCTTGTCGGTCTCGATTTCGGCGATCACCGTCCCCGACGAGACCGTGTCACCCTCCTTGACCAGCCACCGGGCCAGCGTGCCCTCCTCCATGGTGGGGGAAAGCGCGGGCATCAGGATGTTGATGGGCATTTGCGCGCTCCCTCAGCGGTAGGTGACGGCCTTGCAGGCCGCGATCACTTCGGCGGTGGTCACCAGCGCCAGCTTCTCCAGGTTCGCGGCATAGGGCATCGGCACGTCCTTGCCCGTGCAGTTGAGCACCGGTGCATCGAGATAGTCGAAAGCCTTCTCCATCAGCACCGAGCTCAGATAGCTGCCGATCGAGCACACCGGGAAACCCTCCTCGACCGTGACGCAGCGGTTGGTCTTCCTGACCGACGCGATCACCGTCTCGGTGTCCATCGGGCGAAGCGACCGGAGGTCGATCACCTCTGCCGAGATTCCTTCCTTCGCCAGCTCGTCGGCCGCCTGCAGCGCGTAGGTCATGCCGATCCCGAAGCTCACGATGGTGAGGTCGCTGCCCTCTCGGGCGATGCGCGCCTTGCCGATCGGCACGGTGAAGTCGTCGAGCTCAGGCACATCGAAGCTGCGCCCGTAGAGGATCTCGTTCTCCAGCACGATCACCGGGTTGCGGTCGCGGATCGCCGACTTGAGCAGCCCCTTGGCGTCGGCCGCGGTATAGGGCTGCACCACTTTCAGCCCCGGCACCTGCGCATAGGTCGCCGCGAAGTCGTGGCTGTGCTGGGCGGCGACGCGCGCGGCGGCGCCGTTCGGGCCGCGGAAGACCATCGGGCTGCCCATCTGCCCGCCGGACATGTAGAGCGTCTTGGCCGCCGAGTTGATGATGTGGTCGATGGCCTGCAGCGCGAAGTTGAAGGTCATGAACTCGACGATCGGTTTCAGCCCGGCGAAGGCCGCGCCCACCGCCAGCCCGGCGAAGCCGTGCTCGGTTATCGGCGTGTCGATCACCCGCCGCGCGCCGAACTCCTCCAAGAGGCCCTGGCTGATCTTGTAGGCGCCCTGATATTCGGCGACCTCCTCGCCCATCAGGAAGACGTCGCCGTCGCGGCGCATCTCCTCGGCCATCGCGTCCCGCAGCGCCTCGCGGACCGTCTGGCTGCGGAACTTGGTCCCCTCCGGGACCTCCGGCGCGGCTTTCGGCGCCGCCGCCTCGGCCGGCGCGGTCGGCGCCGGCGCCGCCTTCGCCTCCGCGGCCGGCTTCTCCGCCGCCGGCGCCGCCGGGGCGGCAGCCGCGGCCGAGGCGTCCTCGCCCTCCTCGAGCAGGACGGCGATCGGCGTGTTCACCTTCACGCCCTCGGTCCCCTCGTCGATCAGGATCTTGCCGACCGTCCCCTCGTCGACGGCCTCGAACTCCATCGTGGCCTTGTCGGTCTCTATCTCGGCGATGATCTGGCCGGAGGTGACGCTGTCGCCCTCCTTCACCAGCCACTTGGCGAGCGTTCCCTCCTCCATCGTGGGCGAGAGGGCGGGCATCAGGATCTGCGTTGCCATGGTCTCGTCCCCCCTCAGGCGTATACGTCGGTCCAGAGCTCGGCGGCGTCCGGCTCGGGGCTGTCCTGCGCGTACTGCGCCGCCTCGTTGATGATCGCCTTGATCTCCTTGTCGATCGCCTTGAGATCGTCCTCGGTGGCGAGCTTGTCCTGCACCAGCAGATCGCGGACATGGTCGATCGGATCACGCTCCTCGCGCATCTTCTGCACCTCCTCGCGCGTCCGGTACTTCGCCGGGTCGGACATCGAGTGCCCGCGGTAGCGATAGGTGTTCATCTCCAGGATGTACGGCCCCTTGCCGGTGCGGCAGTGCTCGGTGGCCTTGAGGCCGGCGGCGCGGACCGCCATCACGTCCATCCCGTCCACCGCCTCGCCGGGGATGCCGAAGGCGGCGCCGCGGGTGTAGAGCGCCGGGGTCGATGAGGCGCGCTTCAGCGAGGTGCCCATCGCATACTGGTTGTTCTCGATCACGAAGATCACCGGCAGCTTCCAGAGGCTCGCCATGTTGAAGGTCTCGTAGACCTGGCCCTGGTTCGCCGCCCCGTCGCCGAAATAGGTGAAGGCGACGTTGTCGTTGCCGCGGTACTGGTTGGCGAAGGCGAGCCCCGCGCCGATCGGCACGTTGGCGCCGACGATGCCGTGGCCGCCGTAGAACTCCTTCTCCTTCGAGAACATGTGCATCGAGCCGCCCTTGCCCTTGGAGTAGCCTCCCGAGCGGCCGGTCAGCTCGGCCATCACCCCCTTGGGGTCCATCCCGCAGGCGAGCATGTGGCCGTGGTCGCGATAGGTGGTGACCCGCTGGTCGCCGTCCTTGGTGGTCGATTCCAGCCCGACCACCACCGCCTCCTGGCCGATGTAGAGATGGCAGAAGCCCCCGATCAGCCCCATGCCGTAGAGCTGGCCCGCCTTCTCCTCGAAGCGGCGGATGAGAAGCATCTCGCGATAGAAGTGCAGCAGATCGTCCTTGGACGCTGCATTGGATGCGTTCGCCTTCGCGGATCGGCGCGTTGCGACCATCGACGTTCCCCCGAGACAGAAATAAGTTGGTTTAGCCTTGAACCATCTCATTATAGCCGGGTTTGCGGCGGGCGAAAGCCCCGAAATCGTTCGCGGAGCGCACGCGCGGCTGACTCAGGGAATGATGATCTCGTCCGGCCGGCCGAGGCCGAGGACCTTCCGCGCCTGCTCGTCGAGCAGGTCGAGGTCGAGCCGCTCCGTCGAGAGCCGCTCGGCCTTGTTGGAAATCCTGGCCCGCTCCGCCTGGAGCGCCGCCAGCTCCCCCGCGAGCCGCGTCTCCTGCGCCTCGATGCGGAAGAGGCTGAGCAGGCCATGCTCGCCCTGCAGCGCCGCGAAGCTGAGATACCCCATCAGCGCCACGACGACGATGACGAAGACCGCGCCGAACATGCCGCGCCGCGGCTCGGGATCGTGATACATCTGAGCCTGTTATGCTCGTTTCCTGCCTCGGCGCGAGCATGCCAGATCACCGGGCCGAAGGGAATGCCCGATCGCCCGACCCTTGCGGGAAACTGATCGCCGCGGTCGAGCCGCCCGCCGCCCTGCCGGCGAGGGGGGCGGGCAGCCGGTCAGTCGCGGCCCTTGTAGATCTCGACGAGCTTGCCGAGCATCGCCAGCGCGTCCTCGCGCGAGCGCTGGAAGGTGTTCCGCCCGATGATCGAGCCGTTGCCGCCGCCGTCGCGGATCGCGCGCGCGTCGTCGTAGACCGCATCCTGGCCCTTGGCCGCGCCGCCGGAGAAGACCACGATCCGCCGCCCGTTGAAGGCCGCCTGCATGCAGTGCCGCACCCGCGCCGCCTGAGTCGCCACGTCGACCTTCTGCTTCTCGTAGACCTTCTTCGCCTCGCCCTGCTCGAGATGGTCGGAGGAGAGCTTGATCTTGATGATATGCGCCCCGAGCAGCGCCGCGATCTGCGCCGCATAGGCGCCGATGTCGATCGCCGTCTCCCCCTCCTTCGACAGATCCTCGCCGCGCGGATAGGACCAGATGACCGTCGGCAGCCCCTTGGCCGCCGCCTCCTCGCGCAGCTCCGAGATCTCCTCGAACATGTCGAGCCCGTGCTGCGAGCCGGGATAGACAGTGAAGCCGACCGCGGCGCAGCCGAGGCGCAGCGCGTCGTCCACCGAGCCGGTGATCGCCTGGTCGTAGCCCGCCACCTTCGGCACCAGCGAGTTCGACGAGTTGAGCTTCAGGATCGTCGGGATCTGCCCGGCGAAGGTATCTGCGCCCGCCTCCAGCATCCCGAGCGGTGCGGCATAGGCGTTCAGCCCGGCGTCGATCGCCAGCTGATAGTGATAGTGCGGGTCGTAGGCCGGCGGGTTCGGCGCGAAGCTCCGCGCCGGCCCGTGCTCGAAGCCCTGGTCCACCGGCAGGATGACCATCTTCCCCGTGCCGCCGAGCCGGCCCTCCATCAGCATCCGGCAGAGGTTGCCCTTCACGCCGGGATTGTCCGACTCGTAATTGCTCAGGATCTTCTGGACGGTACGGCTGGCTTTCATCGTGTTCCTCGTTAACTGACTGTTTCTCAGGAGTCTTCCAGGGCGGCGACGCCGGGCAGCGTCTTTCCCTCGAGCCATTCGAGGAAGGCGCCGCCCGCGGTCGAGACGTAGCTGAAGGCCTCCGCCGAGCCGCTGGCGTTGAGCGCGGCCACCGTGTCGCCGCCGCCGGCGACCGAGAGCAGCTTGCCCGCCCGCGTCAGGCTCGCCGCCTGGCGCGCCGCCGCGTCGGTCGCCGCGTTGAACGGCGGGATCTCGAAGGCGCCGAGCGGCCCGTTCCAGACCAGCGTCCGCGCATCGGCGAAGGCCGCCGCGATCGCGGCGATCGCCGCCGGCCCGGCGTCGAGGATCATCGCGTCGGGCGGGCAGGCATTCGCCGGCACCACCTCGCTCGCCGCCCCGGCCCTGAACTCGCGCGCCACCACCACGTCGGTCGGCAGGAGGATCGTGCATCCCGCCGCCTCGGCCTTCTCCATGATCTCCCGCGCCGTCCCGAGAAGGTCGTGCTCGCAGAGCGACTTGCCGACGTCGATCCCCTGCGCGGCGAGGAAGGTGTTCGCCATCCCCCCGCCGATCACCAGCGTGTCGACCCGGCCGACGAGGTTCCCGAGCAGCTCGAGCTTGGTCGAGACCTTCGCCCCGCCCACCACCGCCACCACCGGCCGCTCCGGCCGCCCCAGCGCCTTCTCGAGCGCGCCCAGCTCCGCCTGCATCAGCCGCCCGGCGCAGGAGGGCAGCAGCCGCGCGATCCCCTCGGTCGAGGCGTGCGCCCGGTGCGCCGCCGAGAAGGCGTCGTTGCAGTAGACGTCCCCGAGCGCCGCCAGACCTTGCGCGAACTCCGGGTCGTTCGCCTCCTCGCCCTTGTGGAAGCGCGTGTTCTCGAGCAGCAGCACGCCCCCCGCCGGCAGCGCGCTGACCGCGGCGGCCGCCACTGGCCCCACGCAATCCGGGGCGAAGGCCACCGGCTGGCCGAGCGCCGCCTCGAGCGCCGGCAGCACCACCTTCAGGCTCATCTCCGGCACCACCTTGCCCTTCGGCCGGGCGAAATGCGCCAGCAGCACCGGCTTGCCGCCCTTGGCGAGGATGTCCTTCACCGTCGTCACGATGCGCTCGATCCGCGTCGCGTCGGAGACCTTGCCGTCCTCCACCGGCACGTTGATGTCCACGCGGGTCAGCACGACCTTGCCCGCGAGATCCATGTCGTCGAGCGTCTTCCAGCCCACGCGCCGCCCTCCCAATCGTCAGCCGGGCCTCAGAGCAGCCCCTCGGCCTTCTCCGCCACCGCCTGCGCGGTGATCCCGAAGTGCGGATAGAGATCCTCGATCTTCCCCGAGGCGCCGAAGCCCTCCATCCCGACGAACCCGGCCTTCCTCTCCGCCCCGCGCTCGCCGATCAGCCAGCGGTCCCAGCCGAAGCGCACCGCCGCCTCGACGCCCACGCGCACCGGCCCGGCCGGCAGCACGCTGCGGCGGTACTTCTCGTCCTGCGCCGCGAAGAGCTCCTCGCAGGGCATCGACACCACCCGCGTCCCGATCCCCTTCCGCTGCAGGATCTCGCGCGCATCCATCGCGATCTCGACCTCGGACCCGGTCGCGATCAGGATCGCCCGCCGCCGCCCCTCGGCCTCCGCCAGCACGTAGGCGCCCCGCGCCGTCAGGTTCTGCCGCGTGTGCTTCGTCCGGAGCGTCCGCAGGTTCTGCCGCGTCAGCGCCAGCACCGAGGGCGTCCGCAGGCTCCCGAGCGCCAGCTCCCAGGCCTCCGCCGTCTCGATCGTGTCGGCCGGGCGGAAGACGTTGAGGTTCGGCGTCGCGCGCAGCATCGCCAGATGCTCGACCGGCTGGTGCGTCGGCCCGTCCTCGCCGAGCCCGATCGAATCGTGCGTGAAGACGTAGACGACCCGCACCCCCATCAGCGCCGACAGCCGCACCGCCCCGCGCGCATAGTCGGCGAAGCAGAGGAAGGTCCCCCCGTAGGGCACCGATCCGCCGTGCAGCGCGATCCCGTTCATCGCCGCCGCCATCCCGTGCTCGCGGATGCCGTAGTGGATGTAGCGCCCGGCCCGGTTCTCCGGGTCGAACACCCCGAGCCCCTTGGTCAGCGTGTTGTTCGAGCCGGTCAGGTCCGCCGAGCCGCCGAGCGTCTCCGGCATCGCCGCGTTCACCACCTCGAGCACCATCTCCGACGACTTCCGCGTCGCCACCTTCGGCGCCGCCTCGCTCGTCGCCTTGCGGAAGGCCGCAAGCGCGGGCCCGAGCTTCCTCGGCAGCTCGCCGGCGAAGACCCGTTCGAACTCGGCCTGCTTCGCGCCCGAGAGCTTGCCGAAGGCCTCCTTCCAGGCCGCCCGCGCCTCGGCCCCGCGCGCGCCGATCTTCCGCCAGGCCCGCAGCACCTCCTCGGGCACCTCGAACGGCGGCCAGGGCCAGCCGTAGATCTCGCGGATCTTCGCGATCTCCTCGTCGCCGAGCGGCGAGCCGTGCGCGGCCTTGCTGTCCTGCTTGGTCGGCGCCCCGAAGCCGATGTGCGTGTGGCAGTCGATCAGCGCCGGCCATTCCGACGCCTTCGCCTCCACGATCGCCCGCTCGATGTCGTCCGGATCGTGCCCGTCGCACTCATGCACCGACCAGCCGGCAGCCTTGAACCGCTCCTTCTGGTCGGTCACGTCGCTGAGGATCACCTTGCCGTCGATCGAGATGCCGTTGTCGTCCCAGAAGACGATGAGCCTGTCGAGCTTCTGCTTGCCGGCGAGCCCGATCGCCTCGTGGCTGATCCCCTCCATCAGGCAGCCGTCGCCGGCGATGACCCAGGTATGGTGGTTCACCACCTTCCGCCCGAAGCGCGCCGCCAGCGACTGCTCGGCGATCGCCATCCCCACCGCCGTCGCCAGCCCCTGCCCGAGCGGCCCGGTCGTCGTCTCGATCCCCTCGGCATGGCCGTACTCGGGATGCCCGGCCGTGCGCGAGCCGAGCTGGCGGAAGTTCTTCAGCTCCTCGAGCGTCATCTGCTCGTAGCCGGTCAGGTAGAGCAGCGAATAGAGCAGCATCGACCCGTGCCCGGCCGAAAGCACGAAACGGTCGCGGTCCGGCCAGTGCGGCGCCTTGGCGTCGAACTTCAGGTGCCGCTCGAAGAGCACGGTGGCGACGTCCGCCATCCCCATCGGCATCCCCGGATGCCCGGAGTTCGCCCGCTGCACCGCGTCCATCGACAGCATCCGGATCGCCGCCGCCTTCATCCAGTGGTCGGGGTGGGCCTGGCGGAGCTCGGAGATATTCACCGGAACGGCCTTTCCTGGCTGCGGGACCTGCCTGAGCCGCAGGCACCGGGGGTGGCGAACTGTTACCAGCCAGCGCAGGGTGGTCAAGCGGATCCGGGGACTCCCGTCGAAGGCGCCCTCGCTGGCAATTGCATTGTGCCGAGCGGCTGCCTAAAACGGGCAACCACGACCTGAAAGCGCAGAGATGAGTCAGATCACAGACCTCGAAGCCAAGCTCGCGGAGGCCTTCGACCGGCTCCGGAACGCTCTCGCCGCCAAGGCCGCGGCCGCGCGGCCGCAACCGGGCGAACAGGCGCTCAGGGAGCGCATCGCCGCGCTCGAGGGCGAGAAGGCCGAGCTCGCCGACGAGCTCGAGCGGCTGCGCGTCAAGCGCGACAAGGACGTCGCCGCGCTCGACGACCTGATCGCCCAGCTCAAGCCGCTCATCGAGGAGGTCTGACCATGCCCGAGCTCATCCTCGAGATCGGCGGCCGCGTCTACGAGGTCGCCTGCGAGACCGGCCAGGAGGCCTCGCTCGAGCGCGCCGGCGCCCTGCTCGACGCCGAGGCCGCCCGCATCGGCGAGGTGGGCCTGCAGACCGAGAAGCGCATGCTGCTCCTCGCCGGCCTCATGCTCGCCGACAGCATGACCGAGCTGCAGAACCAGCTCCGCGCCGCCGAGGAGCGCATCCGCCACGCCGAGGAACGCGCCCGCATCGCCGAGGCGAAGTCCGCCATGCTCGCCGCCAACGCCCTCAAGCTCGAGACCGAGGCCTCGCACAAGACCTCCCCCGCCGAGGTCGCCGCGCTGCGCGAGGAGAACGACGCCGCGGCCTATCTCCTCTCCCGCATCGTCGAGGAGATGAACGCCCTCGCCGAGACCGCCGAGCGCGGCTGAGCCGAGCGGCCCGAACCCCCCGGCTCAGCCACCGGCCACCTTCCGCTCGGCCGCCTCCGCGGGCGGCTCCGCCTTCTCCAGCGGCGTCGCCACGAGCTTCACCACCTTGCCGTAGAAGCCGGCCGGCTCCCGGCGCTGCGAGATGTTGACCACCGCCGTCCCGGCGAGCTCGTCGCGCAGGATCGCGAGCAGCATCTCGCGGTTGGCCTCCTCCACCGGATCGAGCCCCTCGTCGCAGATCAGCCACTTCGGCCGGGCGAGGAGCAGCTGCGCATAGGAGAGCCGCTCCTGCTCGCCCAGCCCGAGGTCGCGGTCCCAGCGCGCCACATGGTCGAGCGCCCCCGTGAGGCTGTCGAGGCCGACCCGCCGCAGCGCGGCGACGAGTGCCGGGTCACCGTCGGTGGCGCCCTCCGCCGTCAGCACCCCGCGCAGCGAATCCGCGGGCAGGAACGGACGCTGCGTCAGATAGGCGACATCGGCGTCCGGCGGCACGCTGATCCGCCCCGACCCGGCGCTCCAGAGCCCGGCGATGGCGAGGAAGAAGCTCGTCCGCCCCGAGCCGGGATTGCCGAGGATCAGCGCCCGCTCGCCCGGCGCCACCTCGAGATCGCGCGGCACGAGGCTGGTGCAGCCGTGCCGCGTCTCGACCCGCACCGCCTCCAGCCGGAAGCGGCCCGCCGGATCCTCGCGCCGCTCGATGAGGCCCGCCTGCGCCTCCACCTCGTCGAGCTGGAGCAGCGCCTGGCGGAAGTTCATCACCCGGAGCAGCGCCGCCCGCCAGTCGGCGAGCGAGGCGGTATTGTCGACGAACCAGCGCAGCGACTGCTGCACCTGGTTGAAGGCGCCGACCACCATCATCAGCTCGCCGAACGAGAGCCGCCCGGCGAAATAGCCCGGCGCCGCCACGATGATCGGAAAGACCAGCGCCACCCAGCCGTAGCCCGCCGTCACCCAGGTCAGCCGCGCCCGGGCGGAGGCGATCTGCCGCAGCAGGCCGACCAGCGTGGCGAGGCTCGCCTCCAGCCCGCGCACGATGTCGCCCTCGCTGTTGCTGAGCGCGATCCCCTCGGCGCGTTCGGACCCCTGCACCAGCGCGAAGCGGAACTCCGCCTCGCGCGCGTAGCGGTCGGTGTTGAGCCGGACCAGCGGCCGCCCGACCCGCCAGGAGACCAGCGAGCCGGTCCCGGCATAGAGCAGCGCCGCCCAGACCATGTAGCCCGGGATCACCAGGTCGCGCCCGGCGACCGGCAGCACCACGCCCTCGGACAGCAGCCAGAGCACGCCGATGAAGCTCGCGAGCAGCACCGAGGCCTGCACCAGCCCGACCCCGAGATCGGTGGTGAGCTCGGTCAGCGTCTGCGTGTCGGCCTGGATGCGCTGGTCGGGGTTCACCCCGATCTCGCCCGCCCGCCCGATCCGCGCCGCCCGCTTGCGCGTCATCCAGTTGCCGATCAGGTCCGTCGTGGCCAGCTCGCGCAGCCGCACCCGGATCAGCTGGTTGAAGCCGGTCTGCGCCACGTTGAGCACCAGCAGCACCCCGGCGATCATGAAGAAGACCCCGAGCTGGCGCAGGAACTCGTCGAGGTCCCGCCGCTCGATCGCGTCGTAGAAGGGCCGGTTCCAGGCGTTGAGCTGCACCTGCATCACCGCGGTGGCGATGATGACGAGCAGCAGCGCGCCGGCCAGCAGATAGAGCCGCGCCCGGCCCGGCGTCCGGTTCACCGCCTTGATTAGCACGCGCAGCTGGTGCCGCACGCTCTCGTCGTAGGGAGCGATCGGGGCCGTCGGCATGGGTCCATCTCCCGTCGGATGCGCCTCGACGCAATCTGGCACGCCGCGCCCGCGGATCCAGACCCCCGTTTCGCGCCGGCGTCAGCACGCCGCCGCCGCTCCGCGGATGCCGAAGGGGGTCACGCCGCCTTTCCGGGCGGCATGACCCCGCGGATGCCCCGATGGCCGGCCCGCGGTTACGGCGTCACGATGTTGAACCAGAACGGGAAGGTGTCGAGGTAGGAAACAACCTCGGTCAGCTTCGCCTGGTCGCCGGTCAGCTGCACGTCGCCGCCGCTGACGGCCTCGTCGAGTGTCGTCTCCCGCAGGATGATGCCGACCGGAAATGCGTCCCGATGGCCGGCCAAGGCCGCGCATCGGTGACAGCGTCTATACAATGTCAATACGGCAAATTCGCCCCAGTAAAATCAACGACTTGCCGG
>NZ_CALLYO010000590.1 GCF_937858865.1 uncultured Amaricoccus sp.
GTGCAGCCTCCGCGGAGGCTCGGTGGAGGCTCTGGTCCCCGGCGGCGTTCCGGTGCAAGGAGGGGGGCCATGTCCCGCCCCTCGCCCTCGCCGCTCTCCTGGTTCCTGCTCGTCGTCCTCGGCCTGACCTGGGGCGGCTCGTTCCTCAGCATCGCCAAGGCCCTGACCGGCTTCGAGCCGCTGACCATCGCCGCCGGGCGGATCGTGATCGCGGCGGCGATCCTGACCGCGACGGCCTTCGCGACCGGAGTCGGGCTGCCGTCGCGGCGGACGGCGCACGGGCGGCGCGTCTGGCTGCACTGCATCGGCATGGGCGTCCTGTCGAACGCGCTGCCCTTCGCGCTGCTGCCCTGGGGACAGGAGCGGGTGAGCTCGGGATTCGCCGGGATCACCATGGCGGTGGTGCCGCTCCTGGTGCTGCCGCTCGCGCACTTCTTCGTGCCGGGCGAGCGGATGAGCCTGCGCAAGGCGGTGGGCTTCGTGGTCGGCTTCGTCGGCGTCGTCCTCCTCGTCGGCGGGCCGGGCGGCGAGGCCGGGGGCGGCGGCGACGGGCTGGCGCGGCTCGCCTGCGTGGCGGCCTCCTGCTCCTACGCGCTCGGGGTGATCGTGACCCGGCTGACGCCGCGCTGCCCGACCCTCTCCTTCGGGGCGGCGAGCCTTCTCGTCGCCACCCTCGTCTCGGTGCCGCTGGCGCTCTGGTTCGAGGCCTGGCCGGCGGCGCCGCCCTGGCCGGCGGTCGCGGGGCTGCTCTATCTCGGCATCTTCCCGACCGCGCTCGCCACCATCGCGCTCGTCTACGTGGTGAACGCGGCCGGGCCGACCTTCATGAGCCTCGTCAACTACCAGGTGCCGGTCTGGGCGGTGATCCTCGGCATGGTGGTGCTCGGCGAGACGCTGCCGCCGCAGTTCCTGCTCGCGCTCGGTCTGATCCTCGCCGGGCTCGCGGTGTCGCAGCTGCCGGTCGGGCGGCGCCGTCCGTCCTAGGTCGTGGACTCATAGTGTTTGAGCCAGAGGCGGGCTGAGGCGAGCAGGAC
>NZ_CALLYO010000591.1 GCF_937858865.1 uncultured Amaricoccus sp.
CGACGCGGCCGAGCTGCACGCGCTCTGCGCCGCCGACCACAGCGAGGCGCGCATGAGCTTCCTGCGCGGCCACCACGTCATCGACATCGTCGAGCGCTTCCCGGTCGCCGGGATCGACGCCGGGACCTTCCTCGCCGGCCTGCGGCCCTTGCAGCCGCGGCTCTACTCGATCGCCTCGAGCCTCGAGGCCGCGCCCGAGGAGGCGCACCTGACGATCAGCACGGTCCGCTACAGCCTGGCCGAACGGGACCGCACCGGGGTGGCCTCGGGCTACCTCGCCGGCCTGACCGGCGAGGAGGAGGCGACCGTGCCGGTCTACGTGCAGCCGAGCGCCCACTTCCACCTGCCCGAGGACGAGGTGCCGATCATCATGATCGGCGCCGGCACCGGCGTCGCCCCCTACCGCGCCTTCATGCAGGAGCGCGAGGCGCGCGGGGCAGGGGGGCGGTCCTGGCTCTTCTTCGGCGAGCGCAACTTCCGCAGCGACTTCCTCTACCAGGTCGAGTGGCAGGCGCTGCTCGCCGACGGGGTGCTGAGCCGCATGGACGTCGCCTTCTCCCGCGACGGCGCGGAGAAGGTCTACGTCCAGGACCGCCTGCGCCGGCAGGGTCGCGACGTCTACGCCTGGCTGGAGGAGGGGGCGAGCGTCTACGTCTGCGGCGACGCGACGAACATGGCGCCCGACGTGCAGGCGACCCTCGTCGACATCGTCGCCGAGCACGGCCGGCTCGGCCGCGACGCCGCCGGCGAGTATATGGCCGCCCTCCAGCGCGACCGCCGCTACCTGCTCGACGTCTACTGAAGGCCCGATGAAGTGACCGTTCTCGAGACCCCCGACCGCAGCCGCGACCTGTCGCAGCCCCTCGACAGGCTCGGCCCCGACGAGACGCTGAAGGCGGAAAGCGACCAGCTCCGCGGCACCATCACGCAGAGCCTCGCCGACGAGATCACCGCCGCCGTCGCGGCGAGCGACGCCAAGCTGATGAAGTTCTTCGGCATCTACCAGCAGGACGACCGCGACATCCGCGACGAGCGCCGCCGGCAGAAGCTCGAGGCCGCCTTCTCCTTCATGGCCCGCGTCCGCCTGCCCGGCGGCGTCGCCACCCCCGCGCAGTGGCTGAAGCTCGACGCCCTCGCCCGCGCCCACGGCGGCGAGACGCTGCGCCTCACCACCCGCCAGACCTTCCAGTTCCACCGGGTGATGAAGCACGACCTCCGCCCGCTCCTGCAGGGCCTGCGCGACGTCCTCCTCGACACCAGGGCCGCCTGCGGCGACGACACCCGCGGCGTGATGGCGACCGTCAACCCGCACCTCTCCGCCCTCCACGCCGAGGTCTACGCCCTCGCGAAACGCGCCAGCGACCACGCCGTGCACCGGACCGGCGCCTACCGCGAGATCTGGTACGAGGCCGAGCGCGAGGAGCAGGACGGCCCGGAGGAGCCCTTCTACGGCAAGACCTACATGCCGCGGAAGTTCAAGATCGGCTTCGCCATCCCCCCCTCGAACGACATCGACGTCTACAGCCAGGACCTCGGCTTCATCGCCATTGCCGAGAACGGCCGCCTCCAGGGCTTCAACGTCGCCATCGGCGGCGGCCTCGGCCGCACCGACTCGAACCCGAAGACCTACCCCCGCCTCGCCAGCGTCATCGGCTACATCGACGCCGACAAGCTCTTCGAGACCATCGACGCCATCATGTCGGTGCAGCGCGACTACGGCGACCGGGTCGACCGGCTGCACGCCCGCTTCAAGTACACGATCGACG
>NZ_CALLYO010000592.1 GCF_937858865.1 uncultured Amaricoccus sp.
AACACGACCGGAATTCCCCTCGATCCCGATTCAATCCGCCGGAGGCCCGAATGAGACCTGACCCACCCCCCGGCGCCGGACGTTCCGACCGGCGTCAGCCCACTGCCTCCTCGGCCTCGGCGTCGGGCGGCCCGAAGCGGGCGCGGATCCGGCCCTCGATCTGGTCGCGCGCCTGGCGGTAGGCGGCGAGCTTCGCCGCGCGGTCCTCGCCGAGCCCGGTCGGATCGAAGGTCGGCCAGTATTCGACGTCGATGGCGTGGTAGCGGGTATATTCCTGCGCCTGGCGCATGGCGGCCGGCGACAGCGCGACGATGAGGTCGTAGGCGTCGATCCGGTCGCCCCATTCCTCCATCTCCTGGAAGCTGCGCGTGCGGTGCCGGCCGAGCGGCACGCCGATCTCCTCGCAGACCGCGACCGAGAAGCCGTCGATGTCGAGCTCGTTCTTCACCCCGGCCGACTGCACGTAGATGCGGCTGCCGTAGAACTTCTTCATGATCCCCTCGGCCATCGGCGAGCGGACGGCGTTGTAATCGCAGCAGAAAAGCACCGAATGGGGGTTCGAGCTCAAGCGGTCAGCCCTTGAAGTGCAGCACGCAGATCAGGGTGAAGAGCCGCCGCGCCGTCGCCATGTCGGTGTCGACCTTGCCCTTCAGCCGCTCGAGCAGGATGCGCGACCCCTCGTTGTGGATGCCGCGCCGGCCCATGTCGATCGCCTCGATCTGCGACGCCGGCAGCCGCTTCACCGCGTCGAAGTAGCTGCCGCAGATCTGGAAATAGTCCTTCACCACCTGGTTGAAGGGGGTGAGCGAGAGGTGGAACTCGCCCGCGGTCCCGGAGTCCGCCGTCACCTGGAAGACGAGGCGGCGCTCGCGGATGGCGAGGCTCAGCCGGTAGGGGCCGGGCGGGGCGGGACGACCGTCGCGCGCCGGCAGGGCGAAGCGGTTCTCCTCGAGCAGATCGTAGATCGCCACCCGCCGCTCCTGCTCGATCTCGGGCGTCGGCGGCGCGAGGCCGGTTTCGTCGAGGTTGATCTCGATCAGCCGGTCGGTGCCTTGCGGCTCGGAATCGGGCGCGGGAACGGGCATGGGTTTCATCCCTCGTTGAGCCGGTCGAGCCGGACGCGGATCGAGAGGCCGTGCGCCTCGAGCCCCTCGCAGGCGGCGAGGCGCTCGGCGGCAGGGCCGACCCGCGCGAGCGCCGCCGGGCTCATGCGCGCGATGGTCGTGCGCTTCATGAAGTCGAGCACCGAGAGGCCGGAGGAGAAGCGGGCGGAGCGCGCCGTGGGCAGCACGTGGTTCGGCCCGCCGACATAGTCCCCGATCGCTTCCGGGGAGAGCGGCCCGACGAAGATGGCGCCGGCGTGGCGGATGCGCGCGGCGAGCGCGTCCGCGTCCGAGGTGCAGATCTCGAGGTGCTCGGGCGCGATGCGGTCGGCGAGCGCCGCCGCCTCGTCCCAGTCGCGCACCGTGACAACGGCGCCGTGCGCGCGCCAGCTCGCGCCGGCGATCTCGCGTCGGGCGAGGCCGGCGAGGCGCGCCTCGACGGCGGCGGCGACCGTGCGGCCGAAGGCCGCGTCGTCGGTGA
>NZ_CALLYO010000593.1 GCF_937858865.1 uncultured Amaricoccus sp.
GGGCGGGCGGGGCGGCGGCGCTCGGCGACTGCGAGGTGCGCCCGCCGGACGGCAGGTACGTGACGCTCGAGCCGCAGGCGGGGCTGCACGTCGAGGTGCAGCAGGTCGAGCACGAGAGCCGGGTGCATCTCGACATCGAGAGCGACGACATCCCGGCCGAGGTGGCGCGGCTGGAACGGCTGGGGGCCAAGGTCGTCGGCAAGGTCCACACCTGGGTGGTGATGGAGGCGCCGACCGGGCAGCGCTTCTGCGTCATCCGGGCGCAGACGGCGGACTTCGCAGCGAAGGCGACCACCTGGGACGACTGAGCCCGGCGGCTTGCCGGCCGCGCGCCGCTGCCTAGATGGCAGGGACGGAAATCTCAGGGGGTGGCGCATGGTTCCCTTCTCGGTTCTCGACCTCTCGCCGGTCCCGGAAGGGGCGACGGTGGCGCAGGCGCTCGCCAACACGCTCGATCTCGCGCGGCAGGCGGAAGCCTGGGGCTACCGGCGCTTCTGGCTCGCCGAGCATCACAACATGGTGGGCATCGCCAGCGCGGCGACCGCGGTGCTGATCGGCCAGGTCGCCGCCGCGACGCGGACGATCCGGGTGGGCGCCGGCGGCATCATGCTGCCGAACCATGCGCCGCTGATGGTCGCCGAGGCCTTCGGCACGCTCGAGAGCTTCTTTCCCGGGCGCATCGACCTCGGCCTCGGCCGCGCGCCGGGGACCGACATGGCGACCGCCCGGGCGCTGCGGCGCGGCCTCGCGCAGGCGGACAGCTTCCCGCAGGACGTGGTCGAGCTCCTCGGCTACCTCGGCGAGGACGAGGGGGCGCCGGTGCGGGCGATCCCCGGCGTCGGGACAAGGGTGCCGGTCTGGATCCTGGGCTCGAGCCTCTTCGGCGCGCAGCTCGCCGCCTATCTCGGGCTGCCCTATGCCTTCGCCTCGCACTTCGCGCCGGGGGATCTCGAGCCGGCGCTCGCCACCTACCGCGCCACCTTCCGCCCGTCCGCCCATCTGGCGGCGCCGCACGTCATGCTCGCCTTCAACGTCTTCGCGGCCGCGACGGACGCCGAGGGGCGGCGGCTGAAGACCTCGATGCAGCAGGCCTTCATCAACCTGCGCACGGGACGGCCCGGGCCGCTGCCGCGGCCGGTCGAGGACATCCTGGCGGTGGCCGATCCGGCCGCCGTCGCGATGGCGGACCGCGCGCTCGCCTGCTCGGCGGCCGGCGCGCCGGAAACGGTGCGGCAGGGGCTCGCGGCCTTCGTGGCGCGGCATCGGCCGGACGAGCTGATCCTGACCGGACAGATCCACGACCATGCGGCGCGGCTGCGCTCTTTCGAGATCGCGGCGGAGATCCTGCGCGAAGCGGCGCCGGGTGATCGCCTGAAGGGGAAGGGATTTCCGGAGCGGGAATCGCTGTGATTCATGGGAGGCCCGTGGCGAGTAACGAAGTATTAACCCGACGAATCCCTTCAGCATCAATGGGATACCTATAGTTTCGCGCGCGAAATCCTGATTTCGCACGGGCTCGACGCGCCTGCCGGACCCGCCGTCCTCTTTCCTGCCTGTCACCCGATTGCCCCCGAAAGCCGTGCCCGCCGGATAGCGGCGGCGCTGCTTCTGGTGTAGGTCGTCAGCGACTCCGCAG
>NZ_CALLYO010000594.1 GCF_937858865.1 uncultured Amaricoccus sp.
GGGCGGGGGCTGCATCTCCTGCATCGTCTCGCCGTCCGGCATCGGCATCATGTTCCGGTTGAGGTGGAAGATGACCCAGAGCGAGCCGGCGAGGGTGATGACCACGAGCACGATGGTGAAGATGGTGGAGACGAGCAGCCAGCCGTCCTCGGCCTTGGGCGTCATGTGCAGGAAGAAGATCATGTGCACGAGGATCTGGGCAAAGGCGCAGACGAGCACGATGGCGGCGGTATAGCCGGGGCTCTCGATCGGGCGGGCCATCACCATGAAGAAGGGGATGACGGTCAGGATCACCGCGAGGATGAAGCCGGTCATATAGTCGCGGTAGGTGCCGTGCGGGGCGCCCGATTCCTCGTGCGCGGACTGTGCGTGCCCGGTGCTCATCTGAGGACCCCCAGCAGGTAGACGAAGGTGAAGACCCCGATCCAGACCAGATCGAGGAAATGCCAGAAGAGCGAGAGGCAGGTGATCCGCCGCTGGTTGGCGGCGATCAGCCCGTGCCGCGAGACCTGCGCCACGAGGACGATCAGCCAGAGGATGCCGAAGCTGACGTGCAGCCCGTGCGTGCCGACGAGCGCGAAGAAGGCGGAGAGGAAGCCCGAGCGCTGCGGGCCGGCGCCCTCGTGGATCAGGTGGGAGAATTCGTAGAGCTCGACGCCGACGAAGGCGGCGCCGAAGAGGCCGGTGACGGCCAGCCACTGCAGCAGCTTCCGCCGGTCGCCCGCGTGCATCGCCAGCATGGCGAAGCCGTAGGTGATCGAGGAGATGAGGAGGAGCGTCGTGTTGAGCGCGACGAGCGGCAGGTCGAAAAGGTCGCGCGGGCCGGGGCCGCCGGCGAGGCTGGTGCCGAGCACGCCGTAGGTGGCGAAGAGGACCGCGAAGATCAGGCAGTCGCTCATCAGGTAGATCCAGAAGCCGAGGTGGGTCGAGCTGCCGGGGGCGTGATGCTCCTCCTCGCGGACGTAGAAGTCGGTGGCGGCGGCGGCGGGCGTGCTCATGCGCTCAGGCCCTCCCGCCGAGCAGCCGGGTGCGCATGGACTCGGTCGCCGCGACCTGGGCGGCGGGGATGTCGAAGTCGCGGCTGTAGTTGAAGGTGTGGTGGATGGCGGTGGCGATCACCGCGAGGAAGGAAAGGGCGGCGAGCCACCAGATGTACCAGATGAGCGCCAGCGCGCAGATGGTGGAGAAGCCGGCGAGCAGGACGCCCGAGCCGGTGTTCTTCGGCATGTGGATCGGGCGGAAGCCTTCGAGCGGGCGGACGTAGCCGCGGGTCTTCATGTCCCACCAGGCGTCGACGCCGTGCACGATGGGGGTGAAGGCGAAGTTGTAGGCCGGCGGCGGCGAGGCGGTGGCCCATTCGAGGGTGCGGCCGTCCCAGGGGTCGCCGGTCAGGTCGCGGAGCTCGTCGCGGTGCAGGATCGAGACGGCGATCTGGACGAGGAAGGCGGCGATGCCGCAGGCGATGAGGCCGGCGCCGAGGGCGGCGATCAGGAACCAGATCTGCAGGCTGGGGTCGTCGAAGACGCGCATGCGGCGGGTGACGCCCATCAGGCCGAGCACGTAGAGCGGCGTGAAGGCGACCCAGAAGCCCGCGACCCAGCACCAGAAGGAGACCTTGCCCCAGAAGGGCTCGAGGCGGAAGCCGAAGGCCTTCGGCCACCAGTAGTAGATGCCGGCGAAGAGGCCGAAGAGGACGCCGCCGATGATGACGTTGTGGAAGTGGGCGACGAGGAAGAGGGAGTTGTGCAGCACGAAGTCGGCCGGGGGGACGGCGAGCATGACGCCGGTCATGCCGCCGATGGCGAAGGTCAGCATGAAGGCGACCGTCCACATCATCGGCAGCTCGTAGCGGATGCGGCCGTGATACATGGTGAAGAGCCAGTTGAAGAGCTTCGCGCCGGTCGGGATCGAGATGATCATCGAGGCGATGCCGAAGAAGGAGTTGACGCTGGCTCCGGCGCCCATGGTGAAGAAGTGGTGCAGCCAGACGATGTAGCTGAGGATGGTGATGCAGACGGTGGCGTAGACCATCGAGGAATAGCCGAAGAGCGGCTTGCGGCAGAAGGTCGCCGTCACCTCGGAGAAGATGCCGAAGGCGGGGAGGACGAGGATGTAGACCTCCGGGTGGCCCCAGATCCAGATGAGGTTCACGTACATCATCGCGTTGCCGCCGTTGTCGGCGGTGAAGAAGTTGGTGCCGACGTAGCGGTCGAGGGAGAGGAGGGCGAGGGTCGCGGTCAGCACCGGGAAGGCGGCGACGATCAGGATGTTGGAGCAGAGCGCGGTCCAGGTGAAGATCGGCATGCGCATCAGCGTCATGCCGGGGCAGCGCATCTTGATGATGGTGACGATGAGGTTGATGCCGGAGAGCGTCGTGCCGACGCCGGCAACCTGCAGCCCCCAGATGTAGTAGTCGACCCCGACGTAGGGGCTGCCGTCGAGGCCGGAGAGCGGCGGGTAGGCCAGCCAGCCGGTCTGGGCGAACTCGCCGACGAAGAGCGAGGTCATGGTGATGACCGCGCCGCCGACCGTCATCCAGAAGCTGAAGTTGTTGAGGAAGGGGAAGGCGACGTCGCGGGCGCCGATCTGCAGCGGCATGACGAGGTTCATCATGCCGGTGATGAAGGGCATCGCCACGAAGAAGATCATGATGACGCCGTGGGCGGTGAAGACCTGGTCGTAGTGGTGGGCGGTCAGGTAGCCCTCGGCGCCGTTGAAGGCCCAGGCCTGCTGCAGGCGCATCATGATCGCGTCGGCGAAGCCGCGGAGCAGCATGACGAGGCCGAGGACCATGTACATGATCCCGATCCGCTTGTGGTCCACCGAGGTGAACCACTCGGTCCAGAGGTAGCCCCAGAGGCGGAACCAGCTGAGCGCCGCGACGAGGGCGAGGCCGCCGAGGGCGACGGCGATGAAGGTCGCGACGAGGATCGGCTCGTGCAGCGGGATCGCGTCCCAGGTGAGCCGGCCGAGGAGGAAGCTGGTCTCGACGACAGGCGAGAGGGTCTCGGTTGCCATTCGCGTGCGCTCCCGAAGTCAGGCGAGGTCAGAGGGTTCCGTCGTCCCGCGGCAGGGGGCGTGGCGGCGGGTCGAGCAGGACGAGGGCGTCGCTGCCGTAGCGGGCGAGCGAGTCGGCCGGGGTGCAGAAGTCGGCGACGTAGAAGGGGGCATGGCCGAGGGCGCTGGCCCGGCGCCCCTCGGCGGGCACGAGGTTGAGGGTGCCGGCCGGGCCGGTGCCGCCGAGCGAGTCGAGCATCGCCATCTGGTCGATGCAGAGCCGGCCCTCCTCGACGCAGCGGTTGACGATGCGGCGGAAGAGCTCGGGGTCGCTGTCGCGGAAGCGCAGGGGCGGCACGTTCTCGCTCGGCTTGGCGAGCTCGAGGTAGCGCGGGCGGTCGAGGGTGCCCTCGCCCTCGGTGCGGGTGCGCGCCAGCCAGCCGGCGAAGTCGTCCTGGTCGAGCCCGTGCAGGCGGAAGCGCATGCCGGAGAAGCCGGCGCCGCTGTAGTTGGAGGAGAAGCCCTCGTACTCGCCGGGGACGTTCATCACCGCGTTGAGCCGGCTCTCCATGCCGGGCATGGCGTAGATCATGCCGGCGAGCGCGGGGACGTAGAAGGCGTTCATCACCGACTGGGCCGTGAGGTGGAAGCGGACGGGGGTGTCGACGGGGACGGCGAGCTCGTTGACCGCGGCGATGCCGTACTTCGGGTAGATGAAGAGCCACTTCCAGTCGAGGGCGACGGCCTGGATCTCGAGCGGCTCCACGTCCTCGGCGACCGGGCGGCGCTCGCCGAGCCGCTCGAGCGGGCGGAAGGGGTCGAGCAGGTGGGTGCCGGTCCAGGTGATGGCGCCGATGCAGATGATGATCATCAGCGGCGCCGCCCAGATCACGAGCTCGAGGCCGGTCGAATGCCGCCAGTCGGGGTCGTAGCGGGCGCTGCGCTTCTCGCTGTAGCGCCAGGCGAAGAAGGCGGTGAGGCCCATCACCGGGACGACGATGAGCAGCATGAAGAGCGTGGCGAGCATGAGCAGGTCGCGCTGCTGGGCGGCGATGTCGCCGGAGGGCGAGAGCACCACCGTGCCGCAGCCCGCGAGGGGAACCAGGAGCAGGAGTGCCGAGATCGGTGCTCGTCGCATGGGTGAGGTCCTCCACCGAGCGCTTCGCCGATTCCCAGTTAGCATAAAATTGCGCGGACGCTATAAGGAGAGTCGTTCGGTTCCGCGGCCGGTCCGCGGGGCCGGGGCTCGGAGGGACGCTCGCCATGAGCTACGAGACCGGCAGCGCGCAGGGGCACGCCGAGCACCAGGCGAGCCCCGGGGACATCGCGATCGGGGTCATCATCGGGCGGAGCTCGGAGTTCTTCGACTTCTTCGTCTATGCGATCGCCTCGGTGCTGGTCTTCCCGCGGGTGATGTTCCCCTTCGCGGCGCCGGTCGAGGCGGTGCTCTGGTCCTTCGCGATCTTCGCGCTCGCCTTCCTGGCGCGCCCGGTCGGGACGCTGGTCTTCATGGCGGTCGACCGGCGCTGGGGGCGGGGGGTGAAGCTGACGCTGGCGCTCTTCCTGCTCGGCTGCGCGACGGCGGGGATCGCCTTCATGCCGGACTATTCGGTCGCCGGCTTCTACGCCGTGGTGATTCTCGCGGTGATGCGCACGGCGCAGGGGGTCGCGCTCGGCGGTACGTGGGACGGGCTTTCCTCGCTCCTCGCGATGAACGCGCCGGAGAACCACCGCGGCTGGTACGCGATGATCCCGCAGCTCGGGGCGCCGGTCGGGCTGTTCGTGGCGAGCGCGCTCTTCGTCTATCTCGTCACCACGCTCTCGGAGGCGGACTTCCTCGAGTGGGGCTGGCGCTATCCCTTCTTCGTCGCCTTCGCGATCAACGTCGTCGCGCTGTTCGCGCGGCTCCGGATCGTGGTGACGCCCGAGTATCGGGCGCAGTTCGAGAGCCTCGAGCTGCAGCCGACGCGGGTGCGCGAGACGGTGGCGGCGGAGGGGTGGGGCATCCTGATCGGTGCCTTCATCCCGCTCGCGACCTTCGCGCTCTTCCACATGGTGACGGTCTTCCCGCTCTCCTGGGTCTATCTGTCGAGCGGGCAGGAGGTGCCGGCCTTCCTCGGCATCGAGATGGGGACGGCAGCGATCGGGCTCGCGGCCATCGTCGCCTCGGGGGCGCTGGCCGACCGGATCGGGCGGCGGCGGCTGCTCATCGCCTGCGCGGTGGCGATCGCGGTCTTCGCGCTCTTCGCGCCGGTGCTGCTCGACGGCGGGCAGATCGGCGAGTTCGTCTACATGGTGGTCGGCTCGGCGCTGCTCGGGCTCTCGTTCGGCCAGTCCTCGGGCGCGCTCGCCTCGCGGTTCAGCCGGCGCTACCGCTACACCTCGTCGGCGCTGACCTCGGATCTCGCCTGGATGTTCGGGGCGGGGTTCGCGCCTTTCGTGGCGCTCTTCCTCGCCGCGCGCTTCGGGCTCTTCTCCTCGGGCTTCTATCTCCTGTCCGGCGCGGTCTGCACGATCATCGCGCTCCTCCTCAGCCGCCAGCTCGACTCCGGGGCCGACTAGCTCCCGGAGACGATGGCCTCGGCCTCGATCTCGACCTCGTATTCGCCGATGAGGGCGGAGACCTCGACGAGGGTGTTGGCGGGGAGGATGTCGGCGAAGACGCGGCCGTGGGCGCGGGCGACGAGTTCCCAGCGGCGGGCGTCGCGGACGTAGACGCGGGTGCGCACCACGTCCTCGAGGCTGCCGCCGAGCGCGGTCAGGGCGGCGGCGATCTTGTCGAGGATGTAGGTGGTCTGGGCGCCCGGGTTTCCGGGGGCGACGCAGCGGCTGCCGCCGTGGGTCGCCGTGGTGCCGGCGACGGAGATGCGGTCGCCGACGCGCACGGCGCGGCTGTAGCCGGCGAGGGGCTCCCAGATGCTGCCCGAGGCGGCGCGCAGGCGGTCGGGGCGGCCGGGGACCGGCGTGACGGTCAGCGCGCTCGGGATGGTGTCGAGGTGGTGGCTGAGGTCGCCCGAGGCGGTGAGATAGGGCGGCCGGCGGTATTCGTCGCCGCAGTCGCCGGGGATGGGCTTGGTGGCGGCGAAGGCGGCCGCGAGCCGCTCGCGGTCCTCGGCGTCGAGCGCGAAGGAGAAGAGGCGGGCGTTGTCGGCGCGGTGCTCGCGCTCGGTGATGCGGGCGCCGACGATGACGGCGGCGACGGCCGGATGGTCGAGGACCCAGCGCGTCGCGACGTTCGAGAGCGAGACGCCGTGCCTGCGGGCGATCTCGGCGGCGGCGGCGAGGACGCCCTGGAAGGGCTGCCAGCCGCCGGCGGCGTCGATGAAGCGGCGGTACTTGGCGCGGCTCCAGTCGGGCATCTCGCCGGGGTCGGGGGCGCCGAGCCAGCGCTCGGAGAGGAAGCCGCCGCAGAGCGTCCCGTAGGCGAGGAGCCGCATGCCGGTGTGGGTGCAGAATTCGGAGAGCGGCCCGGCGGCGCGGCGGTCGATGAGGGAGAAGGAAACCTGGTTGGTCGCGAGCGGGATGCCGTCGGCGAGGGCGACGGCGAGGTGGGCGGCGTCGAAGTTGGTGACGCCGATGGCGCCGATCAGCCCCTCCTCGCGCAGGCGGTTCATCTCGTGCAGCGCGTCGAGCCAGGCCGGATGCTCGAAGGTCCACCAGTGGAACTGCAGCAGGTCGATGCGGGAGATCCCGAGCCGGTCGAGCCGCTCGCGGACGCCTGCGCGGACGATCTCGGGGGTCATCGGGCCAGGCGGCGGGCACCATTTGGTCAGCGCCGTGCCGCCCCTGCCGCGGGCGATGAGGCGGCCGGCGATGATCTCAGCGCTGCCGTAGTGGTCGGCCATGTCGAAGGTGTCGAAGCCCTCGCGGACGTAGGCCTCCAGCGCGTCGGCGCCGGCCTCGGGGTCGATCGTGGCGCCGTCCTTCTCGATGTCGGCGACCTGCCAGAGGCCGCAGACGACGCGCGGGATGGTCGGGCCACCCTTCAGGGCGGTGCGTTCAGGGTTCGGCATGGCTGGGCCTCGTCTTGGGATCGGGCTCGCGGGCGGCGAGGTGGCGGGAGATGACGCGGACCTCGCCGAGGATGCCGCGCGGGCGGAGGAGCAGGATGGCGCAGAGGCCGAGGCCGATGAGCGAGATCTGCAGCGCCGCGGCGCGGGCCTGCTGGCCGGGCGGGAAGAGCGAGGCGATGACGCTCGAGGAGACGGCCCAGAGGCCCCAGACGACGACCGCGCCGAGGATGGCGCCGCGGTTGTTGCCGGAGCCGCCGACGATCAGCATCGCCCAGACCTGGAAGGTCAGCATCGGCAGGTAGTTCTCGGGCGCGATGAAGCCGATGAAATGGGCCTGCACCGCGCCGGCGAGGCCCATGATGGCGCCGCCGATGGCGAAGGCCTGCAGGCGGAAGCGGTCGGCGCGCTTGCCGAGCGCCCGGGCGGCGGTCTCGTCCTCGCGGATGGCGCGCAGCACCCGGCCCCAGGGGCTGCGCAGCAGGCGCTCGAGGGCGAGATAGAGGAGGAGGACGACGAGGAGGAGGAGGCCGAGGTTGAGGGCGGCGAAGAGAGTCGGGGTGCCGGCGGTGGCGGCGAAGGGCCGCGGGATGAAGCCGATGCCGAAGGGGCCGCCGGTCAGGGGCTCGAGGTTGAGCAGGGCGAGCTGCACCATGACGGCGAGGCCGAAGGTGGCGATGGCGAGATAGTCGGCGCGGAGGCGGATGGTGATGGCGCCGACGACGAAGGTGAGGAGTCCGGCGGCGAGCGCGCCGCCGAGCCAGCCGGCGGCGATGGGCAGGCCGAAGCCGCCGAGCCGGCTGGGCGTATCGGGGGTGGTGAGGAGGGCGGAGGCGTAGGCGCCGGTGGCGACGAAGCCGGCGACCCCGACGTTGAAGAGGCCGGTCTGGCCCCACTGCACGTTCAGGCCGAGGCAGATGATCGCGTAGCTGAGCGCCATGGTGAGGAAGAAGGCGCCGTAGCCGAAGAGGTCGAGCATCAGTCGGCCCTCCCGAAGATGCCCTGCGGGCGGAGGAGGAGGATGGCGAT
>NZ_CALLYO010000595.1 GCF_937858865.1 uncultured Amaricoccus sp.
CGGCGGCGTAGAGATAGTAGTTCGAGGTCTGCACCAGGTTCTCGTCGGTGATGTCGCGCTTCCAGGCCGGGTTCTGCAGCATGAAGTTGTAGTGCGACTCGATACGGGCGAAGGGGTCGCGCACAATGTAGACGAGCTTGGGCCTGAGGCCGTAGGCGTGGATACGCTCCGCCGCGCCGCGCTCGCCCCACTTGGTGTAGCCGGTCGAGGCTTCCATCGCGTAGCGGTGGAGGTCGGGGTCGAAGTCCCATAGATCCTCGTATCGGGCGACCTTCACCTTGTGCCCCTGGTACCGCGAGAAAAACTCCGGTTCCTTGATCTTCGCCGGCGTGATCGCCGGATGTTCGGCGAGATAGCTGAAGAGCGAAGTGGTGGCGCATTTCATGGAGCCGATGATCAGCGCATAGCGGTTTTGGGGAATATCCGACACTCGACGCTGCTGCATTCACTCGTTCCCGCACCGCACATAGCCGGACGGAAGCTACCCTGCCGGGGCTGCCCAGTCCACCCTGTGTCCCGGCTCAGCACATCCGGGATGGCGGAGTCCCTCTCCGCGGCCTGGAGCGAGCGAGCCTCAATCCTGCGCGGCCCGGCGGGTCAGGCGAGGCTGACCTTGCGGGCGTAGAAGGCCTCGGCGAGGCCCTCGGGCGCGTTGCACTCGAGGCCGCGGAGCCGCATCAGGCCGCGGAAGGTCAGATCGTCGAACCAGTGCTTGCCGGCCTGGCTCGGGAAGCACTGCAGCAGCGCCGCGATCTTGGCGTCGGCGTCGGCGACGCTCGCCGGCACGAAGAGGTTGGGCGAGCCGAGGCCGCCGTCCCACTTCGGGATCTCGTACTCGAGGATCAGCTGGTCGCGGAAGGTGTTCCAGGCGAGCTCCGAGACCGCCCGGTGGTCCTGGTGCAGATCCTGTCCGTAGTGGGTCAGCACCAGATCCGGCGCGAACCGCTTCAGCGTCTCGAAGAAGGCCTTGATCTCGACCCACTGCGCCGGGAAATGCCCGTCGCGGAACTCCTGCAGCAGCACCTCGGTCGCGCCGGCGCCCCCCCTCACTCCGGCGAGGAAGCGCGCCGCGGAGGCGCGGGCCTCCTCGCCGCGCCGCCCGCCCGCGGCGAGGACCACCCAGACGATGCGCGCCTCGGGGTTCTCGCGCACGAGTCGGAGCACCGTCGCGCCGGCACCGATCTCGATGTCGTCGCTGTGCGCCCCGAGGCAGAGGATCGTGCCGAGGTCAGGCCACCTTAGGCTGAGCATAGGCCCCGCGCGCCTTCCCGACC
>NZ_CALLYO010000596.1 GCF_937858865.1 uncultured Amaricoccus sp.
ACTACGGCTCGCTCGGCGACACCTCCACCCTCGCCGACCCCGCCGTCGTCGACGATCTCATCGGCAACCGCATGAACCGCGACTGACCCCACCCCGCGCGCCCCACCCCGTGCGGGGCGTGTTAACCTTGGTTGCGATCCGGTTAATGCCGGGGAGCATAATCCAGTGATTTCAAAGGCTTGACCAAGTGGGCACGCGTGCCCAGGGTGTGCTCAGAGCAGGCGTGCGAGCCCCACCGGCAGGTTCGGGTGGTTGAGCGACATCACCTTGTAGACCTGGACGTAGATGAAGACCGTCAGGAAGAAGAGCAGCGCGCTCGCCAGCACGCTCGAATAGGCGAGCGCGGCGAAGACGCCGGTCAGGAGCGGCAGCGGCCAGGTGACGAGGCTCGTCGCCGGGTTGCGCAGATGCACCGCCCCGCGCCCCGGGACCAGGCGCCGGGCGTAGCGGCGGTAGGCGAGCATGTGCCAGTGCACCCGGTCCGGCTGGCCGACGCTGTGCCCCTCGCGCATCGCCTTGCGGTGCATCGAGGCGAGCGTCTCGATGACCGGATAGGCGCAGATCAGGATGGCGGTCCAGGCCGAGGTCTCCGGGTTGCGCATCGGCAGCAGCACGCCGAGGCTCGCCAGCAGGAAGCCGGCGAAATAGGCCCCGCCGTCGCCGAGGAAGATCTTGCCGAACGGGAAGTTGACCAGGAAGAAGCCCAGGATCAGCGCCCCGTAGAGCACCGCCAGCGCGAAGACGAGGTCGTCCCCCACCCGGTGCCCCACCCAGGCGAAGGCCGCCAGCATGATGAGGAGCGAGCCCGAGGCGAGGCCGTTGAACCCGTCGATGATATTGACCGCATTCGCCACCCCGCCCATGGCGAAGCCGGTGAAGAGCAGCGCGCAGATCTGGAAGGAGAGCAGCCAGTCCACCCCGGGAAGGTAGACCTTGTGCATGGTGTAGCCGGTCAGGAGTGCGAAGAGGACGCCCCCCGCCATGGTCGCGAGCAGCCGGTAGCGGACCCCGACCGTGCCGGTCAGATCCTCGCCGAGCCCGGCGAGGAGCGGCAGCGCCCCGGCCAGCCCGATCAGCGCCCAGGGCGCCCGCAGCTCCGCCGGCAGGACCGGCCAGACCAGGACATAGGCGAGCGCCAGCGCCAGGCCGCCGATCCGCGGCGTGGGGGCGAGGTGGAACTTCTGCACCCCGCGCGTGCCGTCGTTGGTGAAGCGGCCGTGCCAGCGGCGCGTCGCGACCAGCGCCAGGCAGAGGAGGAAGCTCAGCGCCGCCGCCGCGATCGCGGCGAGGCCGATGTCGCTCCATCCCAGGGTCACTTCCAGCCCGTGCATTCCCCCCTCGTCCACGCTCGCCTTACGGCTGAACTCCTTAGCGATTCCCGGCCCCGGAGGCGATAGCCTTCAGCCGATGGCGCCGATGCGGCCGGCCCTGTCGGCGCCGATCCGCCGCTCGTCGAGCCAGGCGTTGATCCGCCAGGCGAGGCTCCGCCAGTGCGGGTCGAGCGGCAGGCCGTGGCCGCAGCCCCGCATCAGCTCGGTCTCCGCGCCGTAGGCGAGCGCGTTCGCCCAGAGATCGGTGATCGGCACCAGCGCGTCGCTGTCGCCCTGGATGGCGAGCACCCGCGCCCGCCGCACCAGGAACCAGGCCGGCAGGTCCCAGGTCAGCGCGTCGAGCAGCGCGAGCGGGCTCTCGGGGCCGGGCTGGAAGGCGACGTCCGCCACCCATTCGATCGGGGTCTCGCGGGTGAAGAGCGCCCGGCGGATCGCCTCGAGGCCGATCGTCGCGCCGCCGCCCGCCTGGGTGGCGAGGAAGGAGGCGAGGATGTCCGGGGCCTGCGAGGAGAGCTGCCAGAGCGCGGGGCCGAGCCCGACCGGTCCGGGCGAGCCGACCAGCACCAGCCCGGCCAGTCGCCGCCGCGCCGCGAGATGCTGGGCGATGAGCCCGCCCAGCGAATGGCCGACCACCACCGGCGGCGCGTCGAGCGCGTCGGCGGCGGCCACCGCGCGTGCCACATAGTCGCGCAGGCGGGCGGGCCGTGCCGAGAGCGGCGTCGACAGCCGCGGCGCCGCGACCTGATGGCCGCGGGCGGCGAACCAGGGGGCGACGAAGCGCGTCCAGACCTCGGGTCCGCCGAACGCGCCGTGAAGAAAGAGTATGGGCGGCTTGTCCGACATCTGCGGCGACCTCCGGAAACGTTCCTTGCCGCATCGCACTGCCGCTGTCGAGGCGATGGCGCCGGTTCTCCTCGAAAATTTTCCTTCTGGTGCAGGGGGGTCACGCCCGCGGCGCGGCGAGCCGCGGGCGGACGAGCGCCATGGGGTGCGCCCGCAGGCTGAGGCGCAGCGCGACATGGTCGGCGACGATCTCCTCGCCGAGGGTCATGGCCGGCAGGGAAACCCGCTCCTCCTCCCCCTCGCCCTCGATCCCGGAGAAGAGCGGTAGGGGCGCCTCGCCGCCGATCGCCCGCACCTGCCAGAGCGCCTCGCGCCGGTCGAGGCCGAGGGCGGCGAAGCCGTCCGCCCCGGCGAGAAGCGCGAGCGTCCGCGGCGGGATGGCCGCCCGCCGCCAGACGGCGGCGACGTCGCGGTAGTTGTTGCCGCGGGCCTTGGTGATCCGCAGCGCCTCCGCCTCGCGGACCCCGCGGATCTGGCGGAAGCCGAGGCGCAGCGCCAGCCCGCCGCGCCCGTCGGGCTCGAGGCCGTTGTCCCAGGCGCTGGCGTTGATGCAGACCGGGCGCACCTCCACCCCGTGCTCGCGGACGTCGCGCACGATCTGCGCCGGGGCGTAGAAGCCCATGGGCTGGGAGTTCAGCAGCGCGCAGGCGAAGACCGCCGGATGGTGGCACTTGAGCCAGGCCGAGGCGTAGACGAGGAGCGCGAAGCTTGCCGCGTGGCTCTCGGGGAAGCCGTAGGAGCCGAAGCCCTTGATCTGCTCGAAGCAGCGTTCGGCGAAGCCCCGGTCATAGCCGTTCGCGGCCATGCCGCTCAGGAACCGGTCATGGAACGTGTAGACGGTGCCGTCGCCCTTGAAGGTGCCGAGCGAGCGGCGCAGGCGGTCGGCCTCGTCGGGGGTGAAGCCGGCGCCGACGATGGCGACCTGCATCGCCTGCTCCTGGAAGAGCGGCACGCCGAGCGTTCGCTTCAGGACCTCCTCGAGCGCTTCGGAGGGATAGCTGACCTTCTTCTCCCGTCTTCGGCGCAGGTAGGGATGCACCATGCCGCCCTGGATCGGGCCGGGCCGCACGATCGCCACCTCGATGACGAGGTCGTAGAATTCCCGCGGCCGCATCCGCGGCAGGAAGGAGAGCTGCGCCCGGCTCTCGACCTGGAAGACGCCGATGGCGTCGGCCCGGCAGAGCATGTCGTAGACCGCCGGATCCTCCTTCGGCAGGCTGTCGAGGTCGTGGCGGATGCTGCCGTGGTCGGCGAGGAGGTCGAAGGCCTTGCGGATGCAGGTGAGCATGCCGAGGGCGAGGACGTCGACCTTGAGGATGCCGAGGCATTCGATGTCGTCCTTGTCCCAGCAGATGACGGTGCGGTCCTCCATCGCCGCATTCTCGATCGGCACCAGCTCGTCGAGCCGGCCCTCGGTGATGACGAAGCCGCCGACGTGCTGGCTGAGGTGGCGCGGGAAGCCGACGATCTCATTGACGAGCTGCAGGGTCAGCTTGAGTCGCGGCTCCTCCGGGTCGAGGCCGAGCTCGATCAGCCGCTCCCGCGGCACGTCGCCGGACCCCCAGCCCCAGATCTGGCTGGAGAGCGCCGCCACCGTGTCGCGGGAAAGGCCCATGGCCGCGCCCACCTCGCGGATCGCCCGCTTGCCGCGGTAGTGGATCACGGTGGCGCAGATGCCGGCGCGTTCGCGGTGGAAGTGCTCGTAGATGTACTGGATCACCTCCTCGCGGCGCTCGTGCTCGAAGTCGACGTCGATGTCGGGCGGCTCGTCGCGGGCGTCCGAGACGAAGCGCTCGAAGACCATCTGGCCGACGTCGGGAGAAATGGCGGTGATGCCGAGGGCGTAGCAAACGATCGAGTTCGCCGCCGAGCCGCGGCCCTGGCAGAGGATGCCGTTCGCCCGGGCATATTCCACCACGTGCTGCACGGTGAGGAAGAAGGGCGCGTACTTCTTGCGGGCGATCAGTGCCAGCTCCTTGTCGGCCTGCGCGCGGTGCCGTTGCGGGACGCCCGCGGGGTAGCGCCGGCGGAGGCCGTCGGCGGTCAGCCGGGCGAGGCGCGCCTGCGGGTCCTCGCCGTCCCAGATCTCCTTCGGGTATTCGTAGCGCAGCTCGTCGAGGGAGAAGCGGCAGTCGTCGGCGATCTCGCCGGCGCGGTGCACGGCCGCCTCGTGGCCGGCGAGGAGGCGGAGCATCTCCGCCTCGGAGCGCAGCCGCCGCTCGGCGTTGGCCTGGGCGGCGCGGCCGATCGTGTCGATCCGGCGGCCCTCGCGGATGCAGGTCAGCACGTCGACGAGCCGGCGGCGGGCGCCGCGGTGCATGATCGGCTCGGCGGAGGCGACGAGAGGGAGGCCGAGGCGGTCCGCCAGCCGGGCGAGCCGGGCGAGGCGCTGGGGGTCCTGGCCGTCGTAGCGGGGGCTCGCGACGAGGTGCGTCCCGGGGTGCATCCCGACGAGCAGCCGCGCCTGGTCGAGCCAGGCCGGCGCGGGCGGGTCGGGCGGGGGATGCAGGAGCAGGTGCATGGCCCCGAGGTCGGCGAGATCCTCGGGGTGGAGCAGGCATTTGCCCTTCTCGGTGCGCTGGGCGCCGGTGCTCAGCAGCCGGCAGAGCCGGCCCCAGGCGAAGCGGTCGCGGGGGAGGGCGGTGATCTCGGCGCCCCCGGCGAGGCAGAGCCGGGTCGCGGGCAGGAGGCGCGGCACCCGCGCCCCGGCTCCGCCCTCGGCCCGGGCCGCCGCGCGCAGCGGGCGGAGGGCCCGGACCAGCCCGGCGACCGAGTTGCGATCGGCGATGGCGAAGGCGCCAAGGCCGAGCTCCATCGCCTGGCAGGCGTATTCCTGCGGGTGGCTGCCGCCGGTCAGGAAGGTGAAGTTCGAGGTGATGCAGAGCTCGGCGAAGGGCATGGGGCGGGGACCCGGATGGGCGCGAAATGGGGGATTTCGCGCGCGAAACTATAAGTAAGACATTGAAATAGAAGGGAATCATCGGGTTAATGCATCGTTACTCCTTGTGGCGACCTCGCGGGGGAGCGCCGGCCTCGGGGGGCCTGAAGGCCCCGCTCGGCCGGCGCTTGGCGGTCGGCTGCCTTTGCAGCCTCCCTCCGGCGGAGAGCGGCCTTCGGCCGCTCGAGTCATTGTTCTCCCCGCCTGTTGGCGGGGCCCCTCGCCTGCTCGATAGGAAAGCTTGCCAGTATGAATGCCTTGAAGGAGGGCCCGGGCTCCGGCGGGGGCGCGGGGCGGAGACGATCACGTCTTCCGGCGGGGGGAACCTTCGGCCGGTTCGCGCGATGAGGCCGCGAGGCTTTCGAATCCGGGACCGCGTGCTATGGTCGGGAAGGACTGAAGGAGGAAAGAGATGAGCATCGTCCAGATCGACGACTATGCCCGTCAGCTCTACTCGGCGCATGGCGACCGGGCGGAGTACGAGGCGGCGCAGAAGGCGAAGGACTATGCCGCCAGGGGCGACAGCCAGACCGCCGAACAGTGGCGGCAGGTGCGCGAGGCGATCCGCGTGCTGCGGGGGCCGAACGCCAGCTGAGCCCCGCCCCGGGCCGGCGCCGTCGGGGCCCCGGATTTCCGGGGCTCTTTCTTTCGCGCTCATGCGAATATCCCCTGGGCGAACCAGCCCCCCCGCAGCTCGCCGCCCCTCTCGCCGCCCCGGGCCGCGAAGAGCCAGAGCCGGTCGCCCTCCTCGGTCTCGACCCGCCAGTAGTCGCGCGCGCCCGAGCGCCAGGCCGGGTCGTCGAGCCACCATTCCGGGGCGATCCGCTCCGGCCCGAAGGCCGCCGCGCGCCGCCGGCGGCGGCGGCGCCAGAGGAAAGCCGCGGGGGGCGTGTCCTCGTCCTCCGGCGCGAGCGGCTCGGGCGGGAAGAGGAGGATCGGCCGCGGCGTCGCCGGCGGCGGCCAGCCGGCGGCGGGCGGGCTGAAGGCGGCCGCCATCTCGCTCGCGGTCTTCTCGGGGATGTGGCTGTCGGCCGGGTGCAGCCGGATCACCGCCTCGGTGCCGAGCCGCGCGCCGAGCCGGCCGAGGAGGTCGGCGAAGCCCGCGGCCTCGGCCCGCCGTCCCGGCGGCAGGGGCTGGCCGACGGGGTCGGTCTCCACCGCCTCGAGCTGCAGCCGCTCGATGCCGAAGCCCGCGTCGATCCCGCCGAGGCCGAGGGCCAGCAGCGGGCGGATCGCCTCCGGCCGGTCGGCCGGGCGGGCGAGCCCCACCTCGCGCCGCTCGGGCCGGCCGGCGCGAAAGGCCTGCTCCTCGTCCCAGGCCCGC
>NZ_CALLYO010000597.1 GCF_937858865.1 uncultured Amaricoccus sp.
TCAGGCCCGCGCCTTCTCCCGCTTCAGCTTCTTCATCCGCGAGGTGATCATCGTCCGCTTCACCGCCGACAGATAATCGATGAAGAGCCGCCCGTTCAGATGATCGATCTCGTGCTGGGCGCAGATCGCCCAGCGCTCGCCGAACTCCTGCTCGCGGATCTCCCCGTCCAGCCCGAGCCAGCGCAGCCCGACCCGCGCCGCCCGCGTCACGTCGGCATAGACCTCGGGGATCGAGAGGCACCCCTCCTCGCTGGTCTCGGTCTCCTCCGACCGCCAGAGGATCTCCGGGTTGAGCAGCACCATCGGCTGCGGCTCCTCCTCCTTGCCGGCGCAGTCCATGACGAAGACCTGCTTCATCACCCCGAGCTGCGTCGCCGCCAGCCCGATGCCGGGGGCGTCGTACATCGTCGCCAGCATGTCCTCGGCCAGCGCGCGCACCCCGTCGTCGACCGCCTCGACGCGGGCCGCGACCTTGCGCAGGCGCGGATCGGGATGGATCAGGATGGATCGGACGCCCATGCCCGGCGAGATAGGCGATGCCGCTCGCCTTGACAAGCGCACCCCCCGCCGCCTTGCAGTCCCCTCGCCGGCCCGATACCCCTGACCGCAACCGGAGGACCCTCATGTTCGACTTCGACGAGATCATCGACCGCCGCGGCACGCACTGCTCGAAGTGGGACATGATGCAACCGCTCTACGGCGTCGCCCCCGACGACGGCCTCGCCATGTGGGTCGCCGACATGGACTTCCGCCCGCCGCAGGCCGTCGCCGACGCGCTCGCCGCCGAGGTCGCCCACGGCGTCTTCGGCTACTTCGGCGACGACCGCGCCTACAAGGAGGCGATCCGCGGCTGGATGTCACGCCGCCACGACTGGGACGTCGACCCGGCCGCGATCTTCACCACCCACGGCGTCGTCGCCGGCCTCGCCCTCTGCCTGCAGGCCTACACCCGGCCCGGCGACGGGGTGATCCTCTTCACACCCGTCTACCACGCCTTCCACCGCATCATCGCCGCCAACGGCCGCGAGATCGTCCAGTCCCCGCTCGTCCGGCGCGCGGACGGCCGCTACGCCATGGACCTCGACGTCCTCGCCGCCGCCCTCACCGGCCGCGAGCGCATGCTCGTCTTCTGCTCCCCGCACAACCCCGGCGGCCGGGTCTGGAGCCCCGAGGAGATCCGCGCGCTCGCCGACTTCTGCCGCGCCCACGATCTCCTCCTCGTCTCGGACGAGATCCACCACGACCTCGTCCTCTCCGGCCGCCACGTCCCGACCCCCATCGCCGCGCCGGAGAGCCTCGACCGGCTGGTGATGCTGACCGCCGCCACCAAGACCTTCAACATCGCCGGCTGCCTGACCGGCAACGCCATCATCCCCGACCCCGAGCTCCGCAAGCGGTTCGCCGCCACCCACCTCGCCTCGGGCACCTCGCCCAACCGCTTCGGCGCGCTGATGACCACCGCCGCCTACGCCCACGGCGACGCCTGGGTGGACGCCCTCTGCCGCTACCTCGCCGGCAACGCCGAGCTCTTCGCCTCCGGCGTCGGTGCGATCCCCGGCGTCCGCCCGATGCCGCTCGATTCCACCTACCTCGCCTGGGTCGACTTCTCCGGCACCGGCATGCCGACGGCCGAGTTCACCGCCCGCGTCGAGAAGGGTGCCCGCATCGCCGCCAGCCACGGCGCCACCTTCGGCAAGGGCGGCGAGAGCTTCCTCCGCTTCAACCTCGCCACCCCCCGCGCCCGCGTCACCGAGGCCGTCGCTCGCCTCCAGTCCGCCTTCGCCGACCTCCAGTAGCGGAACCGCCGCCCCCGCCGGCGGTTCTCCTCCGTCAGGAGGACCCCCGTGGCAGGCAAGATCCGCATCGGCATCTCCGGCTGGACCTACGCCCCCTGGCGCGGCCGCTTCTACCCCGCCGGCCTGCCGCAGAAGTGCGAGCTCGCCTACGCCGCCGAGCGCTTCGCCTCGATCGAGGTCAACGGCACCTTCTACGGCCTGCAGCGCCCGGAGAGCTTCGCCGCCTGGGCCGAGCAGACGCCCGACGACTTCGTCTTCGCCGTCAAGGGCTCGCGCTACATCACCCACTTCCGCCGCCTCCGCGAACCCGAGACCCCGCTCGCCAACTTCCTCGCCTCCGGCCTCCTCCGCCTCGGCCCGAAGCTCGGCCCCATCCTCTGGCAGTTCCCCGCCCGCTTGCTCTTCGACCCCGACCGCTTCGACGCCTTCCTCACGCTCCTGCCCAGGAACACCGCCGCGGCCCTCGCCCTCGCCCGCCGCCACGACCGCCGCCTCGAAGGCCGCGCCTGGCTCGCCATCGACCGCAACCGCCCGCTGCGCCACGCCGTCGAAATCCGCCACGACAGCTTCCGCGACCCGGCCTTCATCGCCCTCCTCCGCCGCCACAAGGTCGCCCTCGTCTGCGCCGACACCGTCGACTGGCCGCGCCTGATGGACCTGACCGCCGACTTCGTCTACGTCCGCCTGCACGGCTCCGAGGAGCTCTACGTCAGCGGCTACGACGAGGCCGCCCTCGACGCCTGGGCCGCCCGCATCGCCGCCTGGGCCTCGGGGCGCGAGCCCGCCGACGCCGAGCGCGTCAAGCCGCCCACCCGCCCGCGCGCCGCCGGCCGCGACGCCCCGGGCGGACTACCGCGGGATCCTGAACGTCGCCCGCAGCCCGCCGAGCTCCGGGCTCTCCCCGAGCTCCAGGCCGCCGCCAT
>NZ_CALLYO010000598.1 GCF_937858865.1 uncultured Amaricoccus sp.
CGCGGATGTAGACGGCGCGCACCCGGCCGGGGTGGGCGGCGACGATCTCGCGGTAGATCTCGGGGTCGCGCTGGCCGCTGTCGCCGATCAGCACGACCGGCCGGTCGTCGTAGAGGCGCATCATCGCCTCGATCAGGTGGCGCTTGTGGTCGACGGCGCGCCGCGGCAGCGGGTGCTTCCAGCTCAGGCCCCATTCGCGCAGGAAGAGGATGGGGCCGACCGGGATGTCGTGCCGCTGGAAGAATTCCTCCAGCACCTCGTAGATGCCCCAGGGCGCGCGCGAGACGTAGAGGATGGGGTTCATCTCCCCGCCGCCGGCGCCGCCGTGCAGCGCCCGGTAGAGGGCGGCGACGCCGGGGAAGACGGTGCGGCTCGCGGCGTCGGCGACGAAGAGGTGCCAGAGCATCGCCGCCTTGTTGGCGACGCCGGTGTGCATCACCGTGTCGTCGATGTCGGAGATGACGACGAGCCGCGAGGCCGCGGGCGGGATATAGACCTCGGCGCAGGCGGAGACGGCCTCGGGCACCTCCATGGCGAGCTCGAGCCGGTGCCACAGCCGGTCCGCGGGCGGCGGGGCGCCCGGCGCCATGTCGACGCGGAAATAGCCGTCGCCGTCCGTCTCGACCAGGTGCTCGGCGCCGTAGAAGCGGGCGCGGATGCGGGCGGCGCGCACCGGGCGGCGGCGGATGCGGCGCAGGATGTCGCGGAGCTCGCTCGCGCCGTCGGCCGCGCCGCCGGCCGCATCGGTGCGCTGCCAGAAGGCGCGGCCGATGACGAAGATGCGCGTGGGCGAGCCGTAGCCGCGGTAGGGCTGCAGCACCACGCCGCGCCGCCCGCGCGCCCGGCGCACCGGGCGGGCGAGGAGCGCGAGGATCTCGCGGAGCGGGCCGCGGCGCGAGGTTTCGGACATCCGCGGCGCGCTCCCCTGCCCCGTTTCGCTCCTCTCGGGTGGCAGTTGTCACCGCCCTCCGGCTCGCATAGCGTGGCCGCAAACCCGAGGGGAGGACAAGATGGCCGACGCGTCGTTCGGTTTCGATACCTTGCAGATCCACGCCGGCGTCAAGCCGGACCCGACGACCGGCGCGCGGCAGATCCCGATCTACCAGAACACCGCCTACGTGTTCCGCGACGTCGAGCATGCGGCGCGGCTCTTCAACCTGCAGGAGCTCGGCTATATCTACACCCGGCTGAACAACCCGACCGTGATGGCGCTCGGCGAGCGGCTGGCGGCGCTCGAGGGCGGCGCAGGCGCGGTCTGCACCTCCGCCGGGCACGCGGCGCAGATCATGGCGCTCTTCCCGCTGATGGGGCCGGGGCGCAACATCATCGCCTCGACGCGGCTCTACGGCGGCACGATCACCCAGTTCTCCAACACCATCCACCGCTTCGGCTGGCAGGCGAAGTTCGCCGACACCGAGGATCTCGCCGCGCTCGAGGCGATGGTCGACGGGAACACGCGGGCGATCTTTGCCGAGTCGATCGCCAATCCCGGCGGCTACGTCACCGACATCCCGGCGCTCGCCGCGGTGGCGAAGCGGGTGGGCGTGCCGCTCATCGTCGACAATACCTCGGCCACCGCCTATCTCTGCCGGCCGATCGAGCAGGGGGCGGATCTGGTGGTGCTCTCGACCACCAAGTTCCTGACCGGCAACGGGACGGTGATCGGCGGGGCGATCGTCGATTCGGGGAGGTTCGACTGGTCGGCCTCGGACCGGTTCCCGAGCCTGACCGAGCCCGAGCCCGCCTATCACGGGCTGAGGTTCCACGAGACCTTCGGGCCGATGGCCTATACCTTCCACTCGATCGCGATCGGCCTGCGCGACCTCGGCATGGCGATGGCGCCGCAGAACGCCTTCCTGACGCTGCTCGGCCTCGAGACGCTGAGCCTCAGGATGCGCAAGCATGTCGACAATGCGATGGCGGTGGCGAGCTGGCTCGAGAAGGACCCGCGCATCGAGTATGTGACCTATGCCGGTCTGCCCTCCTCGCCCTGGCACGACCGGGCGAAGCGGCTCTATCCGAACGGGGCGGGGGCGCTCTTCACCTTCGCGCTCAAGGCCGGCTACGAGGCCTGCATCCGGCTGGTGAACTCGGTCGAGCTCCTCAGCCACGAGGCGAACCTCGGGGATGCGCGCTCGCTCATCATCCATCCGGCCTCGACCACCCACCGGCAGCTCACGCCGGAGCAGCTCGAGGCCTCGGGGGCGATCCCGAACGTGGTCAGGCTCTCGATCGGGATCGAGGATCCGAAGGACATCATCGCCGACCTCGACCGGGCGCTCGGCAAGGCCACCGGCTGAGCCGAAGGGCGCGGCCCGGGCCACGCGCCCTCCCCCTCCCCGCCCGAGGCCCGGGCAGCGCTCGGTGGGGCGCTGCCCCGGGGCGGCGCTTCATA
>NZ_CALLYO010000599.1 GCF_937858865.1 uncultured Amaricoccus sp.
CCCGTCCCCGGCGAGCGGCGCCGAGGGAGGCGCGCCGCTTCTCGCCCGCCGGGTCGGCCGCTGCCCTCCTCGCTCTGGAGCGGCGATCCGCACGGGACGCACCGGAATTGCTCAGGCGTCCGGGTCGAAGACGTAGCCCTCGCCGTGCACCGTGCGCAGGGTGCGGGCGTCCTCGCCGATCTTGGCGCGCAGGCGGGTGATGCGGATGTCGATCGAGCGGTCGCCCGGCGCCAGCGGCCGGCCGTGCGCCAGCTCGGCCAGCCGCTGGCGCGACAGCACCTGGCGCGGGTGGCGCGAGAAGACCTCGAGCAGGTCGTACTCCATCGCCGTCAGCGCGATCTCCTCGCCCTCGGGGCTGCGCAGGCAGCGCGCCTCGGCGTCGAAGCTGCAGCGGCCCATCCGCACCAGCGGCCGCGCTACCGGCAGCGCCGCCGGCGCGGCGCCCCGCGCCTCGAGCCGGCGCAACACCGCGCGCAGCCGCGCCAGCAGCTCGCGCGGCTCGAACGGCTTCACCACATAGTCGTCCGCCCCGTCGCCGAGCCCGGCCACCCGGTCGCCGAGCGTGCCGGCCGCGGTCAGCAGGATCACCCCCGCCCGGCTGCCCGCCGCCCGCAGCCGGGCGAGCGCGGCGAGCCCGTTCTCGCCCGGCATGTTGATGTCGAGCACGATCACGTCGGCCGGCTCCTCGGTGAGGCGGGCGTCGAGCTCCGCGGCGTCGGCCGCGGTCCGGACCGCGAAGCCCTGCATCCCGAGATAGTCGGCGAGGAGCGCCCGGAGGTCGGGCTCGTCGTCCACCACCAGGATGCGCGCGCCCGCGGTCACTGCAGCCGCACCCCGGCGATCCGCCGGTGCAGCTCGGCGGCGAGCGCGGCGAGGTCGAGCGGCTTCTCGAAGATCGGCAGCCCGCGCGCCCCGAGCCGGCCGCGGTCGGTGCCGAGCGCGTCGCCGGTGATGAGCAGGATGCGGTCGGCGAGCCCCGGCCAGCGCCGGCCGATCTCGGCGGCCAGCGCCGCCCCGTCCATGTCGGGCATCCGGAGGTCGCTCACCACCGCGTCGACGCCGCCCGACTCGAGCGCGGCGAGCGCGCGGCGCCCGCTCGAGGCGGTGGCGACGCTCAGCCCCTCCTGCCCCAGCCGCTCCTTGAGCAGCGCGGCGATCTCCGGCTCGTCGTCCACGACGAGCACCCGCCCGCCGGCGGTCACGGGGACGGGCGGCGCGGCCCGAACCGCCTCGGCCGCGTGCGAGAGCGGCAGGTGCACCCGGAAGCGCGCCCCCTCGCCCGGCGCGGTGTCGAGCCCGATCCGCCCGCCGTGCGCCGCGACGATGCCGTGGCAGACCGACAGCCCGACGCCGGTGCCCACCCCTTGCGGCTTGGTGGTGAAGAAGGGCTCGAAGGCGCGGCAGGCCACGTCGGGGTCCATGCCGGGCCCGTTGTCGCCCACCTCCAGCACCGCCTCGTCCCCCTCGGTCCAGGCACGGATCGCGAGCCGCCGCGGCGCCGGCCGGGCGATCAGCGCCTGCTGGGCGTTCACCACCAGGTTCACCACCACCTGGTGCAGCTGGTCGGCGTCGCCGTGCACCGGCGGCAGCCCGGCCGGCAGGTCCGCCTCCACCTCCACGTCGGCGCTCCTCAGCCCGTAGGCGGCGAGGTCGAGCGCCCCCATCACCACCTCGCCGAGCGCCACCGGCGCGCGCTGCGGCGGCCGCGCCCGCGCCATGGAGAGGAAGGTGCGCACGATGCGCGCGCAGCGCTCGGCTGCGGCATGGATCTTCTCCGCCCGCGCCGCCATGGCCGGGTCGCAGGGGATCTCGCGCAGCATCGAGGAATAGCCGACCACCACCGACAGCGGGTTGTTGAGCTCGTGCGCCACCCCCGCGAGCAGCGCCCCGAGCGCGTTCAGCTTCTCGCTCTGGTGCAGCGCCTCGCGCGAGCGCGCCACCTCGGCCTGGGCGGCACGCAGCGCCGTCAGGTCGACCGAAGTGGTCACGATCGCCCGCTCGCCCTGGAAGAGGATCTGCCGCGAGGTCAGCGACACCGGGATCTCCCGCCCGTCGGTCCGCCGCAGCGTCAGCTCGTGGTCGGTGATCTCGCGCCCCGCGGCGAGCTCGTCGTAGAGCCAGTCGCGCGCCGCCGGGTCGGGGTAGAGCTCCCCGCGGTCGAAGGCGTCGAGATCGACCCCCTCGAGGCCGTAGAGCCGGACATAGGGCTCGTTGACGAAGAGCAGCTTGCGGTCGGAGAGCCGGGCGATGTTCATCGGCACCGGATTGGCGGCGTTGATCGCGTTCAGCCGCGCCTCCGACGCCTGCAGCGCCGCCTCGGCCTGCTTGCGCTCGGTGATGTCGACCGCGAAGGTGCCGACCGCCTCGACCCGCCCGGCGGCGTCGAAGACCGGGAAGCGGATCGCCATCGTCCAGCGCGGGTCGTCGGGATTGGCGAGCAGGCACTGCTCGCTCGCATGCACCCGCCCGGTCTCCACCACCAGCC
>NZ_CALLYO010000600.1 GCF_937858865.1 uncultured Amaricoccus sp.
ACGCCATGCGCCCGCAGTCGGTCTTCGTCTCGGCCACGCCCGCCGCCTGGGAGCTGGAGCAGACCGGCGGCGTCTTCACCGAACAGGTGATCCGCCCGACCGGCCTGCTCGACCCGCCGGTCGAGATCCGCCCGGTCTCGATGCAGGTCGACGACCTGCTCGACGAGATCCGCAAGGTGGCGGCCGAGGGCCACCGCGTCCTCGTCACCGTGCTCACCAAGCGCATGGCCGAGGACCTGACCGAGTATCTGCACGAGCAGGGCATCCGCGTCCGCTACATGCACTCCGACATCGAGACGCTGGAGCGCATCGAGATCCTGCGCGACCTCCGCCTCGGCGCCTTCGACGTTCTCGTCGGCATCAACCTGCTGCGCGAGGGCCTCGACATCCCGGAATGCGCGCTCGTCGCCATCCTCGACGCCGACAAGGAGGGCTTCCTCCGCTCCGAGACCTCGCTCGTCCAGACCATCGGCCGCGCCGCCCGCAACGCCGACGGCCGCGTCATCATGTATGCCGACCACGTCACCGGCTCGATGCAGCGCGCCATCGCCGAGACCAACCGCCGCCGCGAGAAGCAGCTCGCCTACAACGAGGCGCACGGCATCACCCCCGAGACGATCCGCAAGAACGTCCACGACGTGCTCGAGGGCCTCTTCCCCGCCGACACCGACCAGTCCCGCATCACCGCCCGGATCGACAAGCCGCTCGCCGGCGCCAACCTCGCCGCCCACCTCGACGCGCTGCGCCGCGACATGCTGAAGGCGGCCGAGAACCTCGAGTTCGAGGAAGCCGCCCGCCTGCGCGACGAGATCCGCCGCCTCGAGACGGTCGACCTCGCCGTCCACGACGACCCGCTGGCCCGCCAGTCGGCGATCGAGGCCGAGGTGGAGACGACGGTGCCCCGGTCCAGAGCCGGGCGGGGCGGAACGCGCGCCCACAAAGGCAAGAGTCGGGGACGGATGCGGTAGCCGGACGGAGCGACGTCTACGTCTCCGTCTCGAGCTTGCTTATCCGCTCCTCGTGGTTGTGCGACACGCCGGCGAGCAGCGTGAGGATATGCGTGATCCCGTCGACCCTGAGACCCAGGTCGTCAAATCGCCCATCAACCTTGTCGAACCTCTCGCGCATCTCCGTGCGTACCTCCTGCAGGAGACGGATCGTATGGTTCTCCGGCTCGTCCGCCATCCCGTCCTCCTCATCTGAATTCTACCGCGCTTCACACCATTGATCCACCGACAGGTTGCTCGATCCTTGTTGCGCCGGTCCCCTGGCAATACATCCGGCATGCGCAGCATCGCTCGCTTTGACCTTGGGCGGCTCACCGGAGGGAGAATGTCATGGCAGGAGAGTTCGAGAACAAGGTCGCCATCGTCACCGGCGCCGCGTCGGGTATCGGCGCCGCCTGCGCCCGCCAGCTCGCGGCCGAAGGCGCCAGGGTCGTCGTCGCCGACCTGCACCAGGAGCCGGCGGAGAAGGTCGCCGCCGAGATCGGCGGCGCCGCCTTCGCCCTCGACGTCAGCGATCCGGCGCGGGTCGAGGCGATGGTCGCCTTCGCCGTGGCGACGTTCGGCGCGCTGCACCTCGCGGTCAACAACGCCGGCATCAGCGGCCCCTCGGCGCCGGTCGGCGAGTACCCGCTCGACGGCTGGCAGCGGGTCATCGACGTGAACCTCAACAGCGTCTTCTACTCGATGCGCTACGAGATCCCGGCGATCGAGCAGGCCGGCGGCGGCGCCATCGTCAACATGAGCTCGATCCTCGGCTCGGTCGGCTTCCGGAACGCCCCGGCCTATGTCGCGGCCAAGCACGGCGTCGTCGGCCTGACGAAGGAGGCCGCGCTCACCTATGCCGCCCGCGGCATCCGCATCAACGCGGTCGGCCCCGCCTTCATCGACACGCCGCTCCTCGCCAACCTCGACAAGGCGACCTTCGACGGCCTCGTCTCGCTGCACCCGATCGGCCGGCTCGGGCAGTCCGAGGAGGTGGCCGATCTCACCTGCTTCCTCCTCTCCGAGCGCGCCCGCTTCATCAACGGCAGCTACCACCTGATCGACGGCGGCTACACCGCCCGCTGACCATGGCACTCAACCGCGACTGGCACCTCGCCCACCCGATGCCGAAGCGCCCGACCGAGGCGGAGCGCATCGCCTGGCACCGCGCGCATGCCGCCGCCTGCGGCTGCCGCCCCATCCCGCCGCGCCTCCTCGAGCGGATGCGCACGCTCGGGATCGAGCCGCCGCCGGAACCCGGCAAGCGCGATCCCCGGGCGTAGCGGGCCGACCGGTCCGAACCCCCTTCCCATGGCCCTGCGTTCCGGCGATATGATCGCGCCGCTGCCCCGCTGCTACCTGTCCCCTGGATCCGGAAAGGACGATCATGAAGGCGAGCTGTCGACTGCTCCCGGCCGGCGCGTTCCTCCTCGCGCTCGCCGCCTGCAACGGCGCCCCGACGCCGACCGCCGAGGACGCCGCCGCGCCCGGCGATTCGGCCGGCAGCGCCGGGCCCGGTTACTGCGAGACGGTGCCGGCGAACCCGGACGACATGGAGCAGTGGAACAAGCTCTGCTCGGCCGACCGGCCCTGACCGCCGCCGCTAGTCGAAGGTCTCCGCCACGTCGTACATCACCGGCTCGAAGCTCTTGCAGAGCGCGCTGATGTCGCGGTTGCGCCGCCGCATCTCGTCCGAGCGCAGCATGGCGAGGAAGTCCTCCCGCCGCTGCCACTGCGAGTAGTTGGCGATGCGCGTCTGCGCGTCGTTGACGTGGAGCGCCGCCCCGAGGAAGCCGGGCTGCTTGCTGATGACCTCGCGGTAGGCGGCGGCCAGGAGGTCGAGCAGGTCCTGACAGAGCCCGGGCATCACCTCGAAGGTGGTGATGACCGTCTGGTGCGCGGCGCCGCGCTCGATGCTGGGCATGGGATCGGTCCCTCCTTGCGTGCGGCCATCCTAGCACAGCCGTCCGCGCGCTTCAGCCTTCGCGGGCGGCCGGCTCGAAGCCGGGCAGCAGCCGCCCGAGCGGCGAGAAGCGGCGGGTGACGTCGCGCACCGCGACGCTCTCGACCCGCACCACCGCCCCGGCCGGTCCCTCGATGTCGAGCCCGACGTGGGCGTAGAGCACCCGCTCGTCCCAGACGAGATCGACGCCCGGATGGGCATCGCGGCCGACGACCGCGCGGACGGCGCAGACGCCGCCGTGCGCCGGCACGGGAAGGAGCGGTCCCGCCTCGGGCAGCCCCTCGACCCGCCGCCCGCCCGCCCCGCCCGGCCAGGCCGCGATCCGCACCTCCGGCAGCGGCCCGCGCACCGCGCGCACCCGCACCGCCACCTCGATGAAGCCGCCGGCGAGCAGCGGCATCTCGCCCATGTAGCGGATCCGCTCGACCTCCGCCGTCGTGCGCAGCTCGAGGCAGGGGCCGAAATCGGCGTCGTCGCGCACCAGGCGCGCGTTCGGCGCCGTCTCCCAGGTCGGGCTCTCCGGCGTGCCGTCGCCGCGCGACCAGTCGTCGAACCCCTCGGCGAAGGGCGGCGGCATCAGGTCGAGCTCCGGGCGGGCATGACGGTTCATCGGGGACCCCCTCGTTGACGCGCGCGACCGCGGCGCCGTCCCGGTAGCAGATCCCGGTTAACGCCCGGTTAACCCTTTCGCGGTCACTCGGCCGCCGCCAGCCGCCCGGCCAGCGCCGCGTCGATCAGCCCCACCGTCTCCGCCACGCCGTAGACGGCGATGAAGCCGCCGAAGCGCGGCCCCTGCTTCGCCCCGAGCAGCACCTCGTAGATCGCCGCGAACCAGGCGCGCAGCGGGTCGAAGCCGTGCGCGTTGCCGACTGCGAAGACCAGGTCCTGCAGCGCCTCGGCATCCGCCCCGCCCTCCCAGGCCGCCAGCCGGTCGCGCAGGTCGGCGAGCGCCGCCGCCTCCCGGGCGTCGGCCGTGCGGTACCGCTTGGTCGGCCGCACGAAGTCCTCGAAGTAGCGCACCGCATGCCCCGCCGCCGCGTCGAGCTGCGGGTGCGTCTCGGGCCTCGCCGCCGGCGCATAGCGACGGATGAAGCCCCAGAGCACGTCCTTGTCGTGCGCATTGGCCGCGCTCGCGAGGTTGAGCAGCATCGCGAAGCTCACCACCATGTCCGAGGCCGGCGGCTGCCCGCGGTGGATGTGCCACACCGGATTTGCAATCCGCTGCGCCAGGTCCTGCCCCGGATAGGCGCGCAGCTGCTGGTGATACTCGTCGACGCATCGCGGGATCACGTCGAAATGCAGCCGCTTCGCCGTCTTCGGCTTGCCGTACATGAAGTAGGCGAGGCTCTCCGGGTCGGCATAGGTCAGCCACTCGTCGATGGTCAGCCCGTTGCCCTTCGACTTCGAGATCTTCTCCCCCCGCTCGTCGAGGAAGAGCTCGTAGGTGAAGTGGTTCGGCGCCCGCCCCCCGAGGATCTCGCAGATCGAGTCGTAGATCGGCGTGTTGGTGGAATGGTCCTTGCCGTACATCTCGAAGTCCACGTCGAGCGCCGCCCAGCGCGCCCCGAAATCCGGCTTCCACTGCAGCTTCACGTTCCCGCCGGTCACCGGCAACGTGGTCTCCTCGCCGTCCTCGTCGTCGAAGGTGATCGTCCCGGCGTCGGCATTCACCTCCTTCAACGGCACGTAGAGCACCCGCCCCGACTTCGGCGAGATCGGCAGGAAGATCGAGTAGCTCTGCTGCCGCTCCTCGCGCAGCGAGGCCAGCATCACCTCCATGATCGCCTCGTACCGCTCCGCCGCCCGCCGGAGCACCGCGTCGAACCGCCCCGAGCGGTAGAACTCCGTCGCGCTGACGAACTCGTACTCGAAGCCGAAGGTATCGAGGAACCGCCTCAGCATCGCGTTGTTGTGCGCCCCGAAGCTCTCGTACTCGCCGAAGGGATCCGGCACGCTGGTCAGCGGCCGCTGCAGGTGCGCGCGCAGCATCTCCTGGTTCGGCACGTTGTCGGGGACCTTGCGCATCCCGTCCATGTCGTCGGAGAAGCAGATGAGCCGGGTCGGCAGGTCCGAGATCGTCTCGAACGCCCGGCGGATCATCGTCGTGCGCGCCACCTCGCCGAAGGTGCCGATATGCGGCAGCCCGCTCGGCCCGTAGCCGGTCTCGAAGAGCAGGTAGCCCTTCGCGGGCGGCGCCTCGACATAGCGCTCCGCCAGCCGCCGCGCCTCCTCGAAAGGCCAGGCCTTCGACGCCTCCGCCGCGTTCCGCAAGTCGTCCATCGGCTCCCTTCCCCGCCGTCCCGCCGGCAAGGCGCCGGACTACGCGCTTGCCGGACGGTGTTCAAGGCGAAGCGGCCGGCCGCCTCAGGTCAGCGCGAGCTTCGCAGTCCCCAGGTCGTACATCGCCCCGACGATCTTGATCGCCCCCTTTTCCTCCAGCTCGCGCAGCACCCGGCTGCGCTCGCGGATCTGCTCGACGCACTGCACGACGTTGGTGCGGGCGACGGCATCGACGAACTCCGGGTTCTTCGAGCTGCGCTCGCCGGCATAGTCGGTCGCGACGATCGCCGGCCTGATCTTGGCGACGAGGCCGGTGAGATTGCCGAGCACCACGTCGTCGATCGCGCCCTTCACCGCCCCGCAGGCGGTATGGCCCATGACCACCACCAGCTTGGCGCCGGCGACGGCGCAGGCGAACTCCATGCTGCCGAGCACGTCGTCGTTCACGACGTTGCCGGCCAGCCGGGCATTGAAGGTGTCGCCGAGCCCGAGGTCGCAGATGACCTCGATCGGCGTGCGCGAGTCGACGCAGGAGATCGCCACCGCCGCCGGATACTGGCCGCCGGCGGTCGCCTGCTGCTCGGCCAGGAAATCACGCTCGCGCTGCTCGCCGGCGGCGAAGCGGGCGTTGCCGTCGAGCATGAGCTGGACCACCTGGTCGGGCGTCATCGCGTCGCGCTGCGCCTCGGTCAGCGCCGCGGCCGCCGCCGGCACCGCCGTCCCGCCGCCCACGACCGCGGCCACCAGCCCGATGCCCCCCGCGGCGAGGAATCGCCGCCTGCTGGCGCCGCAGCACCCGTCGTCCATCTCGGTCGTCATCATCGCCCCTTCCGGCATGGTGGTCCCCCACTGCAAGGCGAGCACCAGGCTCCGGCAGGTGTCAAGACCGCCGGTCCGGCCCTTGTCCCGTTCCGCGCGCCCCCATACAAGGGTCCGAGCAGCCGCACGGGTCCGACATGCCTTCCGACACGCCCTCCTCCTTCTCCGCCCAGGACGCGCTCGTCGCGGCCATGGTCGGCCTCTCGGCCTCGGACGAGAACGTCACCACCAAGGAGCTGCTGTCGATCAGCCGCATGGTCGACACGCTGCCGATCTTCGATGGCTACGACCACGACCGGCTGCGCACCATCGGCCAGACCGTCTTCGACCTCTTCACCGAGGAGGACGGGCTCGACGCCCTCTTCGGCCTGATGCGCGACGCGCTGCCCGCCTCCCTGCGCGAGACCGCCTACGCCCTCTGCTGCGACGTCGCCGCCGCCGACGGCCACGCCTTCCAGGCCGAGCTCCAGTTCCTGCTCGAGCTCCGCCACGAGCTCGAGATCGACCGCCTGCACGCCGCCGCCATCGAGCGCGGCAGCGCCGCCCGCCACCGCCGCCTGCCCGCCGACGACTGAGGCTCTCCGGATCGACGCGCGCACGGCCAGCGCCGCGGCCCCACCTGAAGCCTTCGCTGGCGTTCAGAGAGGCCTCTGCGGAGGGGGCGCCGCGCCGTTAACCTTGGTCAACAAGTGGTGACCATGTCTGGATAAATACATATATTCCAGCATGTTGCCAAGTTGGGCACGCGTGCCCGATCTGTGCCCGGGCCGTTTCGCAGAGACCCCTCAGAGCACGGTGCGCACCCGCCAGAGCTCGGGAAAGAGCTCGACCTCGAGCATC
>NZ_CALLYO010000601.1 GCF_937858865.1 uncultured Amaricoccus sp.
ACAAGCGCCGGATCTACGCGAAGAACGGCGTCGCGCATCTCTGGCTCGTCGACCCTAAGCCGCGCACGCTCGAAGCCTTCGCGCTCGAGGGCGGCAGCTGGATCCTTGTCGCCGCCCTGAAGGATGACGAGGAAGTGAGGGTTTCCCCCTTCGAGGCGATCTCCTTCCCGCTCTCGGCGCTCTGGCCGGATTAGCCGACCGTCCGCCGTTCAGGCCGCCGCTCAGGCCGCCGCGGCTGCCGTCTTCGCCAGCATGGCGCAGACCGCGCGGGGGCTGATGCGGCCCTGGGTCGCGCCGTCCTCGCCCACCCAGACCGGGGCGTCGGAGGCGGCGAACATCGGCAGCGCGTCGCGCAGCGGCGCGCCCGGGGCCAGCATCCGCGCCGGGTCGCCCGGCCCCGGGTCCGAGACCATCGCGTCGGAGGCGGTCAGCACGCTCAAGGGGTTGAGGTGGGCGACGAAGTCCGCGACATAGCCGTTCGCCGGCTTCAGCACGATGTCCTCCGGCCGGCCCGACTGCACGATCCGCCCGCCCTCCATGATGCTGATCGTGTTGCCGAGCTTCACCGCCTCCTCGAGGTCGTGGCTGACGAAGAGGATCGTCGCGTGCATCTTCTCCTGCAGCTGCAAGAGCTCGTCCTGCAGCCGGTTGCGGATCAGGGGGTCGAGCGCCGAGAAGGGCTCGTCCATCAGCAGGATCTCGGCGTCCGTCGCGAAGGCGCGGGCGAGGCCCACCCGCTGCTGCATGCCGCCCGAGAGCTCGGAGACCTTCTTCTCCGCCCAGTCCTGCAGGTTGACCGTCGCCAGCACCTCGCGCGCCTTGGCGAGCCGCTTCTCCTTCGGCTCGCCGGCGAGCTCGAGCCCGAGCGCCACGTTCTCCACCACCGTCCGCCAGGGCAGCAGTGCGAACTGCTGGAAGACCATCGAGACCGACCCGCGGCGGAGCGCGCGCAGGCTCTCCTCGCCGCAGCTGGCGACGTCGACCACCCGCCCGTCGGTCCCGCGCACGCTGACCGCCCCGCGCGCCACCGGGTTGAGCCCGTTGACCGCGCGCAGCAGCGTCGACTTCCCCGAGCCCGAGAGGCCCATCAGCACCGAGATCTCGCCGCGGTTCACCGTCAGCGTGCAGTCGTGCACCCCGAGCACCTGCCCGGTCGCCTTCTGGATCTCCGAGCGGCTCTGCCCGCGGTCCATCAGCGGCAGCGCCGTGGCCGGCGAGCCGCCGAAGACGATGGAGACCCGGTCGAACTCGATCATGGCGGCGGGGTCGCCCGTCCGGTCTGTTGTCGGCCCTGTGGTCGGCTCGGTCATGGGGGTCAGCCTCCTCGGCGGAACACGCGGTCGAGCAGGATCGCGACCACGACGATCACCAGCCCGGCCTCGAAGCCGAGCGCGGTGTTGACGGTGTTGAGCGCCCGGACCACCGGCACGCCCAGCCCGTCGGCGCCGACCAGCGCCGCGATCACCACCATCGAGAGCGAGAGCATGATCGTCTGCGTCAGCCCGACCATGATCTGCGGCATCGCCCAGGGCAGCTCCACCTTGCGCAGGAGCTGCCCCCGCGTCGCGCCGAAGGCGAGCCCCGCCTCCTTCAGCTCCTTGGGCGTCGTGGTGATGCCGAGGTGGGTCAGCCGGATCGGCGCCGGGATGACGAAGATCGCCGTGGCGATCAGCCCCGGCACCATGCCGATGCCGAAGAAGACGATGGCCGGGATCAGGTAGACGAAGGTCGGCAGCGTCTGCATCAGGTCGAGGACCGGGCGCAGGGCGGCATAGAGCTTCGGCCGGTGGGCGGCGGCGATGCCGATCGGCACCCCCACCCCCATGCAGACCACGACCGCCGAGAGGACGAGGGTCAGCGTCTCGGTCGTCTCCTCCCAGTAGCCCTGGTTGAGGATGAAGAGGAAGCCGAGCACCACCAGCGCCACCGTCCCCCAGGAGCGCTGCAGCAGCCAGGCGATGGCGGCGAAGACCGCCACCACCGCCAGCGCCGGCGGGGTCTGCAGCGCCCAGAGGATGCCGGTGATCAGCCCGTTGACGACCGCCGCCAGCCCGTCGAAGAACCAGGCGGCGTGCTCCGTCAGCCAGTCCACCCCGTTGCCGGCCCACCTGCCGACCGGGATCTTGGTTGCGGTGATCCACTCCATCGCCCGGCCCTCCGTGCCGTTCCGAGGCTCAGACGCCGAGCGACGACTTCACCGCCGCGAGCCCGTCGCCGCCGTCGCGCGTCGTGACCCCCTCGAGCCACGCGTCGAGCACGCCGGGGTTGGCCTTCAGCCAGTCGGCCGCCGCGGCGTTCGGCTCCTCGCCGTCGTCGAGGATCTTGCCCATGATCTCGCTCTCGAGCGGCAGGGTGAACTCGAGGTTGGCGAGCAGCTTGCCCACGTTCGGGCATTCGGCCGAGTAGCCCTTGCGGGTGTTGGTATAGACCGTCGCCCCGCCGAAGTCCGGGCCGAAGACCTCGTCGCCGCCGGTCAGGTAGGTCATCCTGATCGTCGTGTTCATCGGGTGCGGCTCCCAGCCGAGGAAGACGATCCCCTTGCCGCTCTTCTCCGCCCGCCGCGCCTCGGCCAGCATCGCCTGCTCCGAGCTCTCCTTCAGCTTGAACTTGCCCAACCCGAACTGGTCCGCGGCGATCATGTCGAGGATGAGCCGGTTGCCGTCGTTCCCCGCCTCGATGCCGTAGATCGTCCAGTCGAGCTGGTCGCCGAACTTCACGATGTCGGCGAAGTCCTTCAGCCCCGCCTCGGCCAGGCTGTCGTTCACCGCCAGCGTGTACTTCGCCCCCTCGAGGTTCGGCCGCACCACCTCGACCGTGCCGGCGTCGCGGCCGGGCGCGAGGTCGGCCTCCATGGTCGGCATCCAGTTGCCGAGGAAGACGTCGAGGTCGCCCTTGGCGAGGCCGGCGTAGGTCACCGGCACCGAGAGGATGCTGACCTCGGTCTCGTAGCCGAGCGCCTGCAGGACCGTCGAGGCCACCGCGGTGGTGGCGGTGATGTCGGTCCAGCCGACGTCGGAGAAATGCACCTTGGCGCAGCTCGCCGGCTCGGCGGCCAGCGCCGGTGCGGCGAGGAGCGCGGCCATCGCCGCGGCGGTGATGAGCTTCATCTGGCATAACCTCCATGCTGTCGGAGCCGTTGCCCGGCTCGCGTCGCGCCTAGCGTCAGCGCAAAGCGTTGACGCGTGCAAGGGAAACCCATATTGATTGACCGATCAATCAATAAATGGGGCGTGGCGGTGGCGAGGACGCAGATGGCCGAAGCGCGGAAGCGGGCGCTGATCGGCGCCGCGCTGCGCGAGATCTCCGACCACGGCTCGCTCGAGGTCACCGTGGCGCAGATCGCCGGCCGCGCCGGCGTCTCGCCCGCGCTCGCGCATCACTATTTCGGCGGCAAGGACGATCTCATCCTCGCCACCATGGGGCATCTGCTCGCCGAGTTCCGCGCCGTCCTCGTCGAGGGCCTCGCCCGCGCCGACGGCCCGCGCGCGCCGGAAGCGGTGGCCGCGCGCCTCTCGTTCTTCCTCTGGGCTGAGCTTGCCGGCGAGGGGCTGAAAGTCGAGACCGCGCTCGCCGACGTCACCGACAAGGCGGCGATCCAGACGGCGATCGTCGGCGGCAGCTTCGGCCCGGAGCAGTTCCACCGCGCGACGATCAGCGCCTGGCTCACCTTCTACGCCTGGGCGCTCTCCTCGCCCGGCGCCGCGCGGCTGCTGCGCCTCTACCAGCGCCGGCTGCACAGCAACCTCGTCCACGACCTCCGCGGCCTCGTGCCGCCCGCCGAGGCCGCCCGCATCGCCGAGGGCGCCGGCGCGCTGATCGACGGCGTCTACCTGCGCGAGGCGCTGAAGGGCCGCCCCACCCGCCCCGAGACCGCCATCGCCACCGTCGAGACCTACCTCGACCACGAGCTCGGGAGCCTCGCATGATGCCGCCCGTCCAGTCTTCGCTGCCGGGGCGCCCGGGCGGGGAGGGGGAAACCGTCCCGCCCGCCACCCACGGGAGGCGCCCGTGATGCGTGCCCAGCCCGCCGCCTCGCACTGGATCGCCGGCGCCCCCTTCGAGGACGAAGCCGGCGCGCCCTTCGACGTCCTCTACCCGGCGACGGCCGAGCCCATCGCCCGCCTCCACGCCGCGACGCCGGCCGTCGTCGAGCGCGCCGTCGCCGCCGCCCGCGACGGCTTCGCCGCCTGGTCGGCCACGCCCCCCGCCCGGCGCGCCCGCGTCCTCCGCCGCGCCGCCGACCTCATCCGCGCCCGCGGCCGCGCGCTCGCCGAGCTCGAGACCCTCGACACCGGCAAGCCCCTCTCCGAGACGCTGGTCGCCGACTGGCCCTCGGGTGCGGACTCGCTCGAATGGTTCGCCTCGCTCGCCGCCACGCTCGCCGGCGAGGCGATCGATCTCGGCGGCGACATGGTCCTCACCCGCCGCGAGCCCCTCGGCATCTGCGCCGGCATCGGCGCCTGGAACTACCCGAGCCAGATCGCCTGCTGGAAGGCCGCGCCTGCGCTTGCCTGCGGCAACGCGATGATCTTCAAGCCCTCCGAGCTCACCCCGCTCGGGGCGCTGAAACTCGGCGAGATCCTCGCCG
>NZ_CALLYO010000602.1 GCF_937858865.1 uncultured Amaricoccus sp.
GGGCACCAGTTCCGCGTTTACAACCCCGACCTCGGCGACGGGCGCGGCTTCCTCTTCGCCCAGGCGCGCGATCTCGCGGACGGCCGGCTGCTCGACCTCGGCACCAAGGGGTCGGGGACGACCCGCTGGTCGCGCGGCGCCGACGGACGGCTGACCCTCAAGGGCGGGATACGCGAGATCCTCGCCACCGAGATGCTCGAGGCGCTCGGCGTCTACACCTCGAAGTCCTTCTCGCTGGTCGAGACCGGCGAGGAGCTCGAGCGCGGCGACGAGCCCTCGCCGACCCGCTCCGCGGTGCTGGTGCGCCTCAGCCACAGCCACATCCGGATCGGCAGCTTCCAGCGCCTCGCCGCCCTCGGCGAGACCGAGGCGCTGCGCCGGCTCGTCGACCATTCGATCGCCCACTACTGGCCGGAGGCCGGCGCGGCGCCCGACCCGGTGGCCGGTCTCTATGACCGCATCGTCGGCGCGGTGGCGCGGCTCGGTGCGGAATGGTTCGCCGCCGGCTTCGTGCACGGCGTGCTCAATACCGACAATATCTCGATCACCGGCGAGAGCTTCGACTACGGCCCCTGGCGCTTCCTCGACCGCTTCGACCCCGCCTTCACCGCCGCCTATTTCGACCACGGCGGGCTCTACGCCTTCGCGCGCCAGCCCGAGGCGCTGAACTGGAACCTGGCGCGGCTCGGCGAGTGCCTGATCCTGCTTTCCTCGCGCGAGGCGATCGAGCCGGTCTTCGGCACCTTCGCCGACCGCTTCACGCGCCATCTCGCACGACAGACCTTCGCCCGCCTCGGGCTCCTCCCCGGCGAGCCCGAGGCGGCGCTCGCGCTCATGCACCGCTTCTGGGGGGCGATGCAGCAGACCTCGCCCCCGGTGCAGCAGGTCTTCCTCGACCTCCTCGGCGGCGGCGTGCCCGAGCGGCTGCGGGCGAGCCCGCTCCGGACGCTCTTCGAGACCGCCCTCTGGGCCGAGGTCATCGGGGAGCTGCGCGCCCTCCCCCCTGCCCCCGGCCTCGCGGCGGCGATGGCGCACCCCGCCGCCGCCCGCGACATCGCCGAGACGATGGTGATCGGCGAGGTCGAGGCGATCTGGGCCGCGATCGACCGCGACGACGACTGGACGCCGCTCGCCGGGAAGATCGCCCGCGTCCGCGAGACCGGGGCGATGGGCGCGGCGCTTGGGCTTCTCACAGGTCCGAACGGCCGGCCGGGGCACGTCCCGGTGGAGACCCGACAGCCTTGATCGAAGCGTGGCTTGGCCCCGCTACTTCCGTTAACGATGGTTACCATCTGGTTGACGGAAGAGGGACTTATCCAGCAAAAACAACGGCAGGACGAAGTGGGCACGCGTGCCCACCCCGTGCCCGGGGCTCCCGCGTCAGGGCTTTCCCGCCGGGGTCAGGAAGAAGGCCCAGGCGGCGTAAAGGCCGAGGGCGAGGAAGAGCACGCCCCAGAAGCCGGAGCCGGTGGTGAACTCGAAGACCGCCCAGCCGAGGCAGACGACGACGAGCAGGATGCGCACCCAGAGCGGCCGCAGCATCGGGTGGTCGGTGTCGATGAACTTCTTCACGCGCGCGCTCCCGGCCGGATCGGCAGGAGCTTGCGGTGGGCTGGCCGCGTTGACAAGGCCCGGCGGGCGCGAGAGTGTCGGCCCGGAACCGCGGGAGCGAGCGACAGACGGATGAGCGACGACCCCTATGCCGCGCTCGGGGTGGCCACGACCGCCACCCAGGAGGAGATCCGCAAGGCGTACAAGAAGATCGCCAGGGAGAGCCACCCGGACCTCAACCCCGGCGACGCCAAGGCGGCGGCGCGCTTCAAGGCCGCCTCCGCCGCGCACGACCTGCTCAAGGACCCGGAGAAGCGGGCCCGCTTCGACCGCGGCGAGATCGACGCCATGGGCCAGGAGCGGCCGGAGCGCAAGTTCTACCGCGAGTATGCCGAGGGGCCGGAGGCGACCTACCACACCCGGCGCGGCTACGAGGATTTCGGCGACTTCTCCGACGTCTTCGCCGACCTCTTCGGCAACCGGCAGCGGGCGGCCGGCGGCGGGCAGGCGATCCGCATGCGCGGGCCCGACCGGCACTATACGCTCGAGGTGGGCTTCCTCGAGGCGGCCAAGGGGGCGACGCGGCGGATCACCCTGCCCGACGGGCAGGCGCTCGACGTGAAGATCCCCGCCGGCCTCGCCGACGGCCAGACCCTCCGGCTGCGCGGCAAGGGCGGCGAGGGCATCGGCGGCGGCCCGGCGGGCGACGCGCTGGTGACGGTAGGCGTGGCGCCGCACGACTTCTTCCGCCGCGAGGGCGAGGACATCCTCGTCGAGCTGCCGATCTCGATCGACGAGGCGGTGCTCGGCGGCAAGGTCGAGGTGCCGACGATCGACGGCCGGGTGGCGGTGACGGTGCCGAAGGGCGCCTCGAGCGGGCAGGTGCTGCGCCTGCGCGGCCGCGGCGTGAAGCGCGCCGGCCGCCAGGGGGACCAGCTCGTCGCGCTGAGGATCGTCATGCCGCCCGAGGTCGACGACGAGCTCGAGGCCTTCTTCCGCCGCTGGCGGGAGGGGCATGCCTATGACCCGCGCAAGGGGGTGGTGCCATGAACCGCTTCTATTCCGAGACCGAGGTTGTCGCCCGCGTCGAGGGCCTGACCGTCGCCCGGCTGCGCCGCTTCGTCGCCGCCGAATGCCTCGCCCCCGCCGAGCAGGAAGGACGGCTCGCCTTCGCCGAGGCGGACGTGGCGCGGGCCCAGCTCCTGGCCGAACTGGTGAGCGACTTCGACCTCGACGAGGACGCCGCCAGCATGGTGATCTCGCTCGTCGACCAGATCCACGGCCTGCGCCGGGCGCTGCGGCAGCTCGGCGAGGCGGTGGCGTCGGAGCCGGACGAGGTGCGTGCGCGGATCGGGCGCCGGCTGGCGGAGCGCTGACAGGAGGCGGGCGCCTCGGGGCGATTTCCGGGCTCCGGCGATGGCTCGCCGGGCGCGGCGAACCGGCGGTCAGTTCGGGAAGAGGTCGTCCGAGACGCGGACCCGGGTGCCGCCGCCGATGGTGAAGAGGCGCTCGCCGGCACGGAAGGCCTTGCGCTCGTCGGCGGTCAGCCAGACGCGCGCCGGGTTGGCGCAGCCGACGACGTCGCAGGTGACGGCGGTCGACGGGTAGCCGAGGGGGAGCGCGTAGCTGACGTGCTCGGAATCCTTCGGCTTGTGCTCGTCGCAGAGGGCTGTGGCCATGGTCGCCTCCCGGTTATCGGGGGAGGATGACGCGGTGGGCGGGGGTGTGCAAGGGGGCGCCGGCGGGGCGCGGGGGGTCAAAGGTTTACGGGGATTCGCTCGATGTGGAATCGATATGGATTCGATATGGAATCCATATGGCTGGTGAACGGTCGGGATCGGGGGGAAGGCGATGGTGGTTCGGTTCGGGCTTCTCGGCGCGGGGCGCATCGGCAAGGTGCATGCGCAGGCGGTGAGCGGCAATCCGGGGGCGCGGCTCGTGGCGGTGGCGGACGCGGTCGCGCCGGCAGCGGAGGCGCTGGCGGCCGACTACGGGGCGGAGGTGCGCACGGTCGAGGCGATCGCCGAGGCGCCGGACGTGGACGCGGTGGTGATCTGCACCCCGACCGACACCCATGCCGAGCTGATCGAGGCCTTCGCGCGCAAGGGGAAGGCGGTCTTCTGCGAGAAGCCGGTCGATCTCGACGTCGCGCGCGTCAGGGCCTGCCTGAAGGTGGTGGAGGAGACCGGCGCGCGGCTGATGGTGGGGTTCAACCGCCGCTTCGACCCGCACTTCCGCGCGGTGCGGGCGGCGGTCGACGAGGGGCGCGTGGGAAAGGTGGAGATGGTCAACATCACCTCGCGCGATCCGGGGGCGCCGCCTCTCGACTATGTCCGGCGGTCGGGGGGCATCTTCCGCGACATGACGATCCACGACCTCGACATGGCGCGGTGGCTGCTCGGCGAGGAGCCGGTGGCGGTGGCGGCCTTCGGGTCGGTGCTGACCGACCCGGAGATCGGGCGGGCGGGGGATTTCGACAGCGTCAACGTGCTGCTCGAGACGGCGGGCGGGCGGCAGGCGGTGATCTCGAACTCGCGGCGGGCGACCTATGGCTACGACCAGCGGATCGAGGTGCTGGGGTCGGGCGGGATGGTGGCGGCGGAGAACCAGCGCGAGGTCTCGATCGAGGTCGCGACCGGGGCGGGGTTCCTGCGGCCGCCGCTGCTCGACTTCTTCATGAACCGCTATACCGCGGCCTATGCCGCGGAAATCGCGAGCTTCGTCGCCGCGCTGAGGGAGGGGACGCCGCTCGCGCCCTCGGGGCAGGACGGGCTGGCGGCGCTGGTGCTCGCCGAGGCGGCGGTGCGGTCGGTCACCGAGGGGCGCCGGGTCGAGGTATCGGAAATCGGCTGAATCGGCGGTCGCGTGCGTGATATGGCTTTCGGCAGATTCCGTTCCTGTTAACAGCGACTTGGCCGGACTGGAATGCGGCTGGAAGGAGGCTGGAAAGCGGCCATACGATTTGCCGCCGTGACCAGAGGTTAACGCGGTCGAGGCGAGAAGGGCGAGGAGGAGCGCCGTCCGCATCGTCAGCTGCGGGCGAGGAGCGCCTCGACCTCGGCCAGCGTCGGCATGGAGGGAGCGGTGCCGGGGCGGGTCACCGAGATGCCGGCGGTGGCGCAGCCGAAGCGCACGGCCTCCCAGGGGTCCATGCCGCGGGCGAGCGCGGTGGCGAAGCCGCCGTTGAAGGCGTCCCCTGCCCCGGTCGTCTCGACCACCGGGCCGGCGTCGATCGCCGGCACCAGGGCCGAGCGGCCATGGCCGTGCAGCAGCGCGCCGCGGGCGCCGAGGGTGATGACCACCGTGCCGACGCCGCGCTCGCGCAGGCGCTCGGCGGCGGCGCGGGCGGCGTCCTCGTCGGCGACCGGCAGGCCGGTCAGCGCCTCGGCCTCGGTCTCGTTCGGGGTGAGATAGTCGCAGAGGGCGAGGACGGAGTCGGGGAGCTCGCGGCCCGGCGCGGGGTTGAGGATGGTGGTGACGCCGTTGGCGCGGGCGATCTCGAGCCCGCGCACCGCCGCCTCGAGCGGCTGCTCGAGCTGGGTGACGAAGACGGCGGCCCCGGCGATCAGGCCGGCGCGGGCGTCGAGGTCGGCCGGCGCGATGTCGGCGGCGGCGCCGGGGCAGATGATGATGGCGTTGTCGCCGGTCGCTTCCTCGATGAAGATATAGGCGGCGCCGGTGTAGCTGTCTGCGGTCTGGGTGACGGCCGGGGTGACGCCCGCCTCCTTCCAGGTGGCGAAGGCCATGTCGGCGAAGGGGTCGCGGCCGAGGCGGGTGATGAAGCCGACCTCGGCGCCGAGGCGGGCGGCGGCGACGGCCTGGTTCGAGCCCTTGCCGCCGGGGCCGAGCTTGAAGCTACGCCCCAGGATCGTCTCGCCCATCTTCGGCGCCCGGTCGGCGCGGTAGGCGGTATCGGCGACGAAGACGCCGAGGATGACGACGCGGTTCTCGCGCCCCATCTCAGGCCTCCCCGTCACGCATCGGGCGGGATCACGCCCTTGCGGAGCGCGATGCAGCCGTAGAAGCGCCGCTCGCCGGTCTGGATCACCGCATAGGCCTGCTTTGCGCGCTCGTAGAAGGCGTATCGCTCGATGCCGATCATCGGCCAGGGCTTGCCCTCGGCGGCGTCGATCTCGGCCTGCACCTCCTGCTGCACCTCGGGCACGGTGTCGGGGTTGCCGACGATCTCCATCCGCGCCGCGGCATCGTCGACGAAGCCGTCGAGCGGGTAGAGCGAGAGCACGGCCCTGGCCACCCGCGCCAGCGGCGCATCGATGCGCAGCAGGAAGCCGAGCGCGGTCTGCCGCGCCACCGAGTCGGCGGGGAAGTTCGTGTCGCACAGGATGAGGTCGTCGCCGTGGCCCATGGCGCGCAGCGCCTGCAGCACATCGGCGTTCAGCAGCGGGTCGATCCCCTTGAGCATTCCCTATCCCCTCAGAGTGGCATCTTGCGGAGCGCGGCGGCGACGGCGCGGCCGAGCTTGCCGTGTTCGGCGGCGTCGAAGTGGACGCCGTCGAGCGGGCTCGAGACGATCACCTCGCCGGCGTTCAAGAAGGCGACGCCGTGCCGCTTCGCCACGGCGGCGCAGGTCGCGGCCAGGCGCTGCGACTTGACGGCCCCGCCCTCGAAGATCTCGGCGAGGCAGCCCGCCTCGAGGATGGGCGGCGGGGCGACGAGGAGGACGGCCGGCTGGGTCATCCCCGGGCCGCAGTCGCTGCGGCGGATGGCCTGGACGAGGAGGCCGACCGATGCGCCGATCTCGACCGCCGGGACCTGGAAGCGGTGCTTGAGGTCGTTGGTGCCGAGCATGAGCACGACGACATCGACCGGGCGGTGGCTCTCGAGGATCGCCGGCAGCACGGCGAGGCCGTTCTTGTGGACGCCCTCGATCGGGTCGGGGTGGACGGTGGTGCGGCCGGGGAGGCCCTCCTCGCGCACCAGCCAGCCCTCGCCGAGCCCGGCGGCGAGGACGCCCGGCCAGCGCTCGGCCGGGCCGAAGCGGCCTATGTCCCCGAGCGTTGCCATCGGCGCGGTGCCGTGCGTGTTCGAGTCGCCGTAGACGAGGACCATGCGGTCGGCCATCAGCCCTCCCCCAGCCGCACGCCGTAGACCCGTTCCGCGGTGCCGTGCGCCATCGCCGCCTGCTCCGTCCCGGAATAGCCGGCGAGGATGCCGCGGAAGGCGGCGATCCAGTCCGGCAGGTCGCCGCCCTGCACGTTCACCACCGGCCAGTCGCTGCCCCAGAGGCAGCGGTCGGGGCCGAAGGTGGCGATCACCTCCTCGACCCAGGGGCGGACCGTCTCAAGCGAGGCGGTGCCGGGGGCGACGTTGGCGTAGACGCCGGAGAGCTTGGCGACGACGTTGGGCTCGGCGGCGAGGGCCTTGAGGCCGGCGCGCCAGGGAGGGGCGGCCGCGGCGGCGCCGGCGGCGATGTCGGGGTTGCCGCAGTGGTCGAGGACGAACTGCGTGTCCGGGCAGGCGCGGACGAGCTCGAGCGCGACGGGGAGCTGACGGGCGAAGAAGCAGAGGTCGAAGGTGAGGCCGCGGGCGCCGATCTTGCGGACGTTGGCGCGGAAGGTCTCGGAGCGGGAGCGGTCGTCGTCGCCGATCGTGTGCAGGATGCGGCGGTAGCCGACGACGCCGAGGTCGGGGGCCTGCTCCAGCCAGGCGTCGAAGCCCGCGTCGCGCTCCGGGCGGCAGGCGGCGATGATGCCGAGGATGCCGCTGGCCGGGTCGCGGGCGAGGCCGGCGATGAAGCGGGCCTCCGCCTCGAGGTCGGGCTCGTCGACGTCGACCTCCATGAAGATCGAGCCGGCGACGCCGGAGCCGCGGGTGAGCGCCCGGTAGTCGTCGAGGGTGAAGGCGCGGCCCGCCAGCGCCGGGGCGCCGGCCGCCCAGCCGTAGGCGAGGCGGTCGGGGTAGACGAGGTGCTGGTGGGTGTCGAGGAGCGGCGGCATCCTAGTCCGGGTCGTCGATGCAGACCTGGCGCTGCCGGCCGAGGCCGTCGATGGCGAGCTCGATGACGTCGCCGGCCTTGAGGTAGGTGGGCGGCTTCATCCCCATGCCGACGCCCGGCGGCGTGCCGGTCGAGACGATGTCGCCGGGCTCGAGCGACATGAACTGGCTGAGGTAGGAGACGAGGTGGGCGACGCCGTAGACCATGGTGGCGGTCGTGCCCTTCTGGCGGCTCTCGCCGTTCACGGTCAGCCACATGGGCAGATTCTGCGGGTCGGCGATCTCGTCGCGGGTGACGAGCCAGGGGCCGGTCGGGCCGAAATGGTCGCAGGACTTGCCCTTGGTCCACTGGCCCTGGCGCTCGGTCTGGAAGGCGCGCTCGGAGACGTCGTTGACGAGGCAGTAGCCGGCGACGTAGCCGAGGGCGTCGGCCTCGGAGACGTACTTGGCACGCTTGCCGATGACGAAGCCGAGTTCGACCTCCCAGTCGGTCTTCTGGCTGCCGCGCGGGATGATGACCGGGTCGTCGGGGCCGCAGATGGCGCTGGTCGCCTTCATGAAGATGATCGGCTCGGAGGGGACGGTGGCGCCGGTCTCGGCGGCGTGGTCGGAATAGTTGAGGCCGATGCAGATGAACTTGCCGACGCCGGCGACGCAGGGGCCGAGGCGGACCGAGGGGTCGACCTCGGGCAGCTTCGACGCGTCGAGGCGGCGGAGGCGGTCGAGGCCCTCGTCGGAGAGGGTGGCGCCACCGATGTCGCCGACGAGGCCGGAGAGGTCGCGGATCCTGCCGTCCGCGTCGAGCAGGCCGGGCTTCTCGGCCCCCTTCGGTCCGTAGCGCAGAAGCTTCATCTCTCTCCCTCCCTCAGACGTTGGTCCAGCCGCCGTCGACGATCATCGCGGTGCCGGTGGTGAAGGCGCTCTCGTCCGACGCGAGGTGGACGGCGACGGCGGCGATCTCCTCCGGGCGGCCGAGGCGGCCCATGGGCTGGCGGGCGGCAAAGGTCTTCTGTGCCGCCTCGTAGTCGCCGGTGGCGCGCATCCGCTCGTGCAGCGAGGGGCTCTCGACGGTGCCGGGGCAGATGCAGTTGCAGCGGACGCCGCGGGTCACGAAGTCGGCGGCGACGGATTTGGTCAGGCCGATGACGGCGGCCTTCGAGGCGCCGTAGGCGCAGCGGCTGGGGACGCCGACGACCGAGGAGGCGACCGAGGCGATGTTGACGATCGAGCCGCCGCCCCGCTCCAGCATCGCCGGCAGGAAGGCGCGGATGAGGCGGAACATGGCGGTGACGTTGAGGTCGAAGGAGAAGGCCCAGGCCTTCTCCTCGGTGTCGAGGATGGTGCCGTTGGCGACGTAGCCGGCGCAGTTCGCGAGGACGTCGATGTCGGTGAGGCGCGCGGCGAGGGCGGCGACGGCGGCGGGGTCGAGGACGTCGAGCCGCTCGGTGGTGAGGCCGTCCGTGGCGGGGAGGGCGGCGAGGGCGTCGGCGTTGACGTCGGTGGCGAGGACCCGGGCGCCCTCGGCGGCCATGGCGATGGCGATGGCGCGGCCGATCCCCTGCCCCGCTGCCGTGACCAGGCAGCGCTTCCCCTTCAGGCGGTCCATGACTCGTTATTCCCCCGGCGTTTTTCCGTCTTGTCCGACAGTTCCCCGCGGATGTCCACCCGTCAGCTTTCGAGCCCGAGGCGCTGGTGCCACTCGGCGAGGCTCTCGTCGGGGTAGTCGTCGAAGGTCCGGTCCTTCGGGCCGAGGCAGGGCTCGGCCCAGTTCGCGCGGCTCGCGAGCATCAGGTGGGTGCGCTCGGGCGGGATCGGCAGCGGGGTGTCGATGGCGCCGGCGTGGGGGTGGACGAGCTCGGGCCAGCGCGGGTCCCAGAGCCAGAGGGCGGTGCCGCAGAGGGCGCAGAACTTGCGCTCGCCCGGGCTGATGGCGTCGCCCTCGTCGTGGAGGATGGCGCGGTAGGTGCAGAGGTGCTCCTCGCCCTCGATCTTGAGGGTGGCGGAGAGGGCGCCGAGGTTGATGGCGAAGCCGCCGGTGCCGGCGGTCTTGCGGCAGATCGAGCAGTAGCAGAGGTTGAACGGATAGGGGTGCGGGGCCTCGACCGAGAAGCGGACGGCGC
>NZ_CALLYO010000603.1 GCF_937858865.1 uncultured Amaricoccus sp.
GCTTCGGCAACATCGTCGGACATGCGCAGAACGTCGGCGACCTCTCCTCGCTCTCCTCCTGGACGGCGGAGCAGTTCGATCCGCGGCTCTCCTGGAAGGACGTGGAATGGATCAGAGAGAAGTGGGGCGGCAAGCTGATCCTGAAGGGGATCCTCGACCCCGAGGATGCGAAGATGTCGCTCGATTCCGGGGCCGACGCGATCATCGTCTCGAACCACGGCGGGCGGCAGCTCGACGGGGCGCGGTCGTCGATCTCGGCGCTGCCGCGCATCGTCGAGGCGGTGGACGGCCGGGTCGAGGTTCATATGGACGGGGGCGTGCGCTCCGGGCAGGACGTGCTGAAGGCGGTGGCGATGGGCGCGAAGGGGGTCTGGATCGGGCGGCCCTTCCTCTACGGACTCGGCGCCGGCGGCAAGGCGGGGGTGACGCGCTGCCTCGCCATCCTGCGCAACGAGCTCGACATCACCATGGCGCTCTGCGGCCGGCGCGACATCCGCGAAATCGACGGCGACATCCTAGACCTGGGGTGACGCCCCTTCCCCCGCGCCGCTCGCCGCCAGGGCCTTCAGGCCAGGCGGCGGCCGGTGCCGGCGTCGAAGAGATGGACGAAGCCCGGATCGACATGGGCGCCGAGGCGCTCGCCCGGGCGGGGGGGCGTGCTGCCGGGGAAGCGGACGACGAAGGGTGCGCTGTCGCCGGGGAGGTGGCCGTGACCATAGGCGTCGGCGCCGAGGAGCTCGGCCGCCTCGACCTCGACCGGGATGGCGCCGGGGGCGTCCGCCGGACCGGGCGAGAGGTGCTCGGGGCGGATGCCGACGAGAACCGGCGTGCCGTCGGTGCCGGGCGCGGGAGCGACGGGGCTGCCGGTCGGGAGCGTCGCCATGCCGGCCTGGACGGTGCCGCGGACGATGTTCATCGCCGGCGAGCCGATGAAGCCGGCGACGAAGACGGTGGCCGGGCGCTCGTAGACGGCGAGCGGAGTGTCGATCTGCTCGGCGACCCCGGCGTTCATCACGATCAGGCGGTCGGCCAGCGTCATCGCCTCGACTTGGTCGTGGGTGACGTAGAGGGCGGTGGTGCCGACCTCGCGCTGCAGCGCCTTGATCTGCAGGCGCATCTGCACGCGGAGCTTGGCGTCGAGGTTGGAGAGCGGCTCGTCGAGGAGGAAGGCAGCCGGGCCGCGGACGAGCGCCCGCCCCATGGCGACGCGCTGGCGCTGGCCGCCGGAGAGCTCGCGCGGCTTGCGCTTGAGGTAGGGGGTGAGCTCGAGCATGGCGGCGGTCTTCTCGACGCGGGCGCGGAGCTCGGCACCGCGGATGCCGGCGATCCTGAGGCCGTAGGCCATGTTGTCGAAGACCGACATGTGCGGGTAGAGCGCGTAGTTCTGGAACACCATGGCGATGTCGCGGGCGCGCGGCTCGAGGTCGTTCACGACGCGGCCGGCGATCTCGATGGTGCCGGACGTGATCGCCTCGAGGCCGGCGACCATCCGGAGCAGCGTCGACTTGCCGCAGCCGGAGGGGCCGACGATGACGACGAACTCGCCGTCGGCGATGTCGATCGAGACGCCGTGGATGACTTGGTTCGGGCCGTAGCTCTTGCGGACGTCCCTGAGCGATACGGTTGCCATTACTTCTCGGTCTCCACGAGGCCCTTCACGAACCAGCGCTGCATCAGGACGACGACGAGGATCGGCGGCAGGATGGCGAGGACGCAGGTGACCATGACGAGGTGCCAGGGCGTGTCGGCGTCGGCGAAGGAGATCATCTTCCTGAGCGCGATGACGATGGTGTTCATCTCGTTCGAGTTCGTCACCAGCAGCGGCCAGAGGTACTGGGTCCAGCCGTAGATGAAGAGGATGACGAAGAGCGCCGCGATGTTGGTGGCCGAGAGCGGCAGCAGGATGTCTTTGAAGAAGCGCCAGGGCCCGGCGCCGTCGACGCGGGCGGCCTCGAGGAGCTCGTTCGGGATGGTCATGAAGAACTGGCGGAAGAGGAGGGTCGCGGTCGCCGAGGCGATGAGGGGAAGGATGAGGCCGGCGTAGGTGTCGATGAGGTGGAGGTCGACCATGACCTTGTAGGTGGGGAGGATGCGGACCTCGACCGGCAGCATCAGCGTGATGAAGATCAGCCAGAAGAAGACCATGCGGAGCGGGAAGCGGAAGAAGACGATGGCGTAGGCCGAGGCGATGGAGATGACGATCTTCCCGACCGCGATGGCGAGCGCCATGATCGTGGTGTTGGCGAGGAGGCGCCCGACCGAGACGCCACCGATGCGGCGGACGCCGCCCGAGAAGGCCTCGGCGTAGTTGGCCGGGCCCTCGGGGCCGGGCAGGAGCGGCAGCGGCGGGCGGAGGAAGGTCGTCACCGGGTGGGTCGAGCCGACGAAGACGACGTAGATCGGGAAGGCGACGACGAGGACGCCGAGGACGAGCAGGAGGTGGGCGATCCACTGGCCCGAGCGCGTGCCGCCGACCATCGCGGGCTCAGCCATAGTGCACCTTGCGCTCGATATAGCGGAACTGGAAGGCGGTCAGCGCGATGACGATGACCATGAGGATCACCGACTGCGCCGCCGAGGAGCCGAGCTGCAGGTTCACGAAGCCGTCGTTGTAGACCTTGTAGACCAGCGTCTCGGTCGCCTTGCCGGGGCCGCCGCCCGTCGTCGCATGGATGATGCCGAAGGTGTCGAAGAGGGCGTAGACGGTGTTGATGACGAGGAGGAAGAAGGTGGTGGGGGCGAGGAGCGGGAAGACGATGGTCCAGAAGCGGCGCGCGCCCCCGGCGCCGTCGATGGCGGCGGCCTCGATCAGCGACTTCGGGATCGCCTGCAGGCCGGCGACGAAGAAGAGGAAGTTGTAGCTGATCTGCTTCCAGGCGGCGGCGCCGATGACGAGCGCCATGGCCTGGTTGCCGTTGAGCAGCGGGTCCCAGGCGATGCCGAGCCGGCGGAGCGGCCAGGCGAGGGTGCCGAAGGAGGGGTTGAAGAGGAAGAGCCAGAGCATGCCGGCGATGGCGGCGGCCACCGCGTAGGGCCAGATGAGGAGCGTGCGGTAGAAGCCCTTGCCGCGGAGGATCTTCTCGGCCTGGACGGCGAGGAGGAGCGCGATCGCCATTGAGAGGAAGGCGGTCCAGATCGAGAAGACGACGGTGACGCGGACCGCGTTGACATAGGCGGGGTCGGAAAGGACGCGGGCGAAGTTCTCGAGGCCGACGAAGCGGGTCGAGAGGCCGAAGGGGTCCTCGCGCAGCACCGACTGGTGCAGGGCCTGGGCGGCGGGCCAGTAGAAGAAGACCAGGCTGATCGCGAGCTGGGGGGCCACCAGGAGATAGGGCAGCAGGCGGTGCGGGAAGGTGGCGCGCATGCGGTCAGGGCCGGAGTCGCACGCGTGCGACTCCGGCCATTACGTTGATTTCATTGCAGGATTCTTCCGGCGTTAACCGGATTTCAACCGTCGTACGCCGGTCCGCGCGCCCTTCCCGTGGGCCGGGGGAGCGCCGGCCTCGGGGAGCCCGCAAGGGG